>NZ_DJDC01000161.1:13675-15787 GCF_002430855.1 Acinetobacter sp. UBA5934
TAATGAAGAAGCTTATATTGTGGTAGGTCAAAACGTGCCGTTTGTTACCGGTTCCGCAACCACGACTTCAGCAGGGCTAAACCCTTATACTACGGTTGAACGTAAAGATGTCGGTGTCACTTTAAAGGTGATTCCGCATATTGGAGAAGGTGGCTCGGTTCGCCTCGAAGTCGAGCAGGAAGTTTCTGCAGTGCAGGATAAAGGTCAAGCACAGGATTTGGTCACCAGTAAGCGTGCCATTAAAACCTCGATTCTGGCTGAGCATGGTCAGACCATCGTTTTGGGTGGTTTGATTTCCGATAACTCGATTCATTCGCGTCAGGCTGTACCGGGCTTAGGGGCTATTCCAGGTTTGGGGCGTCTCTTCCGTGCAGATGGTAAATCCAATGAAAAACGCAACTTACTGGTGTTCATTCACCCGACTATTGTGGGAGATAGTAATGATGTACGCCGTTTATCGCAGCAGCGTTACAGCCAGTTGTACAGCTTACAGTTAGCCATGGATCAGGATGGCAGTTTTGCCAAATTACCGGAAAATGTAGAAGATATTTATCAGCAGCGAATTCCGGTTACACCATCGGCCCCCAAAGTTCCTCAATATCAAACCCTGCCATCGGCAACCCAGAATCAACCGAAGGCCACTACTTTTAGTACACCGGTTGCAATTGAACCAGTCGTGCAAAGGCAAAAGGTAGCTACGCCTGTTACTGAGGTTGAAAAAACCAAAAATACCGTGACGACGACCACGATTCGTTCTGGTTCTTAACAGAGTGGGTAAAGAATTGAATATTTGCCATGATATGATAATTAAAAATCACAAAGAGAAGTGCATTTCATGACTTGGAAAATACAAGCAATTACCGGTGAATTAACGGGACAGGAAATCAGCATCGACCGTGATATGTTGGTCGGTCGCCATCAGAGTGCAGATATCGTATTGCAGGCAGGGGAAATTTCACGCAAGCATGCGGCTTTCTTGCTCAAAGACCAGGCTTTATGGGTACAAGACTTAAACTCGTCAAATGGCACCTTCGTCAATGACTTGCGTATTGAACATGAAACCTTGTTGAAAGAAGGGGATATCGTTCAGTTTGCAGGCTTGAAATTTTCCGTGCTTGCACCGCCTAAAGACATTACGCCTGCGTTGACTGAAACTGAAATTATGCCGGCCAGCGAGCAGCCTTCAGAAGCAGTGGCAGTTTCTGAAACGGCGGCAACCGTGTCCGTTGAACCAGAAACAAAGACTGTGGCCCAGCAAATGAATGATCAGGGTATGCCTGAACTGACTGAGCGTGATAGCAGCGTCAACGTCACACGTGATGGTATGCCACAAGGGGTAGCTATTCCGAAACCTGCGCCAATTCCAGAAGATGTGGACTTGAGTGCCATTCCCGAGAAGCAGGCACCCATCGCAGTGGAAACACCAGTGTCACGTGTAGAGCAAGCCAAAGAAGAGCAGAAAAATGCATCAGTAGGCTTAATCTCCATTATTGTATTAATTATCCTTGCAATCATGGCTTGGTTATTCTTTAAATAAGCCTGTACGCGAAATACAATGAAGGCATGCAATCGCATGCCTTCATTGTATGAGTATGGGTTAAATAAATTGTGAGAGGGAAATGATGTCTGTAGCAAAATTGGCCAGCCGGGAACTGATTTTATTTGATCTGGATGGCACCCTGGTAGATTCGGCATCGGACTTATACCGTGCCATGAACATGAGCCTGACTGCCTTGCAATTACCGACAGTGACTGAAGCGCAGGTGCGTACCTGGATAGGTAAGGGAACCTCTCTTTTTTGCCAAAGCACTCTGCAATATCTCACCGGAAAGGTTGATCCCGAGCAACATCAACAATTGCTGGCGACTTTTTTAAGTATTTATAATGCCGATCCCTGTGTGGATACCCAGCCTTTTAATGGGGTAGTTGAGTTTCTCGATTGGGGTCTAGCCAACAATAAGCAAATGATTTGTGTCACCAATAAACCTGAGCAGCCGGCACGTGCAATCGTCGAAGCGCTGGGCTTGGGTCATTATTTTGTTGACGTGATTGGCGGGGACCGTTTTGAAGAGCGTAAGCCTCATCCACGGCAGTTGTTGTTTTGTGTGGATC
>NZ_DJDC01000189.1:0-17981 GCF_002430855.1 Acinetobacter sp. UBA5934
TTAAAGTCTTTTTAAAGATTAAGCACCCATTTAATATAAAAATATTTTATAATTATTTGAATTTCATATAACCAGACATCTCCTTATGAATCTTGCTGCCTTTGAAGCCTTTATTAAAGTCATGGAAACAGGTTCTATTTCTATGGCCGCTGATCTATTGTTTATTACCCAGCCTGCTGTGACCAAAAGGATTCATAGTCTGGAAGAATATTTTGGCGTAAAACTGTTTGAGTCTGCCGGTCGTGGCGTTCAGGCCACCCATGCGGCACATTCTTTATTGCCAAAAGTGAAAAACTGGTTAAATGAGCTGGGCGATATTCACCATACCCTCAGTCATGAACAGGAACAGGTGCAAGGCAAGCTGAAAATTGGCACCAGTCATCATATTGGTTTGCATCATCTGCCCCAGCACCTGCGCAATTATGTGCAAAGATTCCCGGATGTAACTTTAGATGTTCATTTTGTTGACTCGGAACAGGCGCATGAGCAAGTATTGGCCGGTGACCTGGAGTTGGCATTTTTGACCCTTCCGCCGCAAGGTGATGAACGCCTGAGTTACGTGACCATCTGGAATGATCCATTGGTTTTTGTGGCAGCACCTTTTCATCCGCTGGCGCAAAAAAAACATTTGAGTCTGGAAGATTTGGTCCAGTATCCAAGCTTGTTACCAGCATCACAAACCTATACTACGCAAATCACCTTGGCCGAGTTTGAAAAGCAAGGGGTGAAACCGAAAATCACCATGAGCAACAATCCACTGGAATCGATCCGCATGCTGGTTTCGATTGGCCTGGGCTGGTCGGTATTACCAAAAACCTTGCTGAATCAGGAACTGCAACTGCTGGATATTAATGTGCAAATGAACCGTCAACTCGGCATGGTTTGGCATCCGGGTCGTACCCAGTCACGTGCGGTACAGGAACTGGTGGCCATGATGAAAAACGCCCATCCCTACTAAAATCTGCTTTAGCGCTGCATCTGTCTGGATGCAGCATTTTGTTACCTAAATCCTCAGTACAGTGGAACGGCTTTCGAGTACTTTTAAATAAAACACATAAAACATGATGTTTTAAATGTGTAAAAGAAATCGATGGAGTGTGACTCTATGTTGAGGGATTCATTATCTGTACTATCTCAAAAAGA
This sequence comes from Acinetobacter sp. UBA5934, assembly GCF_002430855.1. Lineage (NCBI taxonomy): Bacteria > Pseudomonadati > Pseudomonadota > Gammaproteobacteria > Moraxellales > Moraxellaceae > Acinetobacter > Acinetobacter sp. UBA5934. The sequence goes on from NZ_DJDC01000189.1 coordinate 1,144, forward strand.
CCAATCTGTAGTCTCTACTCATTATTCCGGCGTGTGGCAAAATGCGAAAATTACGCTGCTGCCGACTCCCCATTTAAATTTTCCTGACGAAGCGACTGCACGACATACTTTGCGTGATTATTTTCTGAATACGTTCGACAGCTATGAACGGCTGTTTGACTGTCTAAAAAATGATGAAGCCTATTACCTCCGGTCCATTTCTTTACGCCATCCGCTGATTTTTTATTTTGGTCATACGGCGACCTTTTTTATCAATAAACTGCTGCTTAGCAAACTGATTCGTGAACGTTTGAACCCGCAACTGGAAAGTATTTTTGCTGTCGGGGTCGATGAAATGAGCTGGGATGACTTGAATGAGCAGCATTATGACTGGCCGAGTGTAGACGAAGTACGGGCTTATCGTGCGCAGGTACGAACACTGGTACTGAATCTGCTTGAACATGCGCCTCTTACTTTACCCTTGGACTGGAACCATCCTTGGTGGTCGATCATCATGGGCATTGAACATGAGCGGATTCATCTTGAAACCTCATCAGTGCTGATTCGCCAGCACCAGCTGGACTATGTCTACAATCATCCGCAGTGGCGTGCTGAAGTGATGAGCGGAATCGCGCCGGAAAACACTCTAATTACGGTTCCTGCAGGACAAGTCCGTCTGAACAAAACTTTCAGCAGTAACTTTTATGGCTGGGACAATGAATATGGCCTGCATCAGGCGGATGTTGCCGCTTTTCAGGCTTCACAACATCTGGTTTCCAATCAGGAATTCTTCAGTTTTGTGGAAGATGGCGGATATGCAACGGATCGTTACTGGACCGCAGAAGGACAGGCCTGGCTAAAATTTTCTCAAGCCGTGCATCCCAGTTTTTGGCGAAAAACCCCTGAAGGCTGGGCACTGCGTATTATGCTGGAAGAAATCCCCATGCCTTGGGACTGGCCGGTCGAAGTGAATTATCTTGAGGCCAAAGCCTTTTGTCAGTGGAAAGCCAAAAAAACCGGTCAAAACATTCGCTTGCCCACAGAAGATGAGTGGTATCGGCTTTACGACGTGACAGGTTTAGATCTTGAGCTGCCCAGTCCGAAACAGGCCAATATCGAACTGAAATATGGCACCAGTCCCTGCCCGGTCAATCATTTTCAGCAAGGCGATTTCTTTGATATTCAGGGCAATGTCTGGCAATGGACTGAAACCCCGATTTACCCTTTTGAAGGCTTTCAGGTGCATCCGATCTATGATGATTTCAGCACCCCCACCTTTGATGGGCAACATAATTTAATCAAAGGCGGTTCCTGGATTTCGGCTGGCAATGAAGCTTTGCACAGCGCACGTTATGCCTTCCGCCGGCATTTCTTTCAGCATGCCGGATTCCGCTATGTCGCGGCCTCCCAAGAACTTCAGCAGTTTCAATCGCAGTATGAAACTGACCAGATGATCTCGCAATATTTGGAATTTCAGTACGGTGCGGAATATTTTAATGTCGCCAATTTTGCCCAAAGCCTGATTCACCTTGCACAACCTTATTTTAAGGATATTGCGACCGAGAAGGCATTAGATATCGGCTGCGCCACAGGTCGTGCCAGCTTTGAACTGGCGGCTTATTTTAATCAGGTCACAGGACTGGATTTTTCCGCACGCTTTATTCAGCAAGCGGCACAACTGGCGCAAGGCGAAACGCTACGTTATACCCTGCCTGTTGAAGGTGAACTGGTCGAATATCAAGCCTGCAACTTAAAAGAACTGGGGCTGGATGCACATGCGAATCGAGTGGAGTTTTTTCAGGCCGATGCCTGCAATTTAAAACCGCACTTTAGCAATTACAATTTTATTCTGGCTGCCAATTTGATTGACCGCCTGCATCATCCGAAAGATTTTTTAGCCTCTATTCATCAACGCTTAACTCTGGGCGGCATTTTAATGCTGACCTCCCCTTATACCTGGCTAGAAGAACATACGGCGCGCCATGAATGGCTCGGCGGTTTTAAAAAAGATGGCGAAAACTTCACTACGCTGGAGGGCATGACTGAACTGTTACAAGCGCATTTTGAAATGCTCGCTGAACCTCAGGATGTCGCCTTTGTCATACGTGAAACCGCGCGTAAGTATCAGCATACCTTGTCTCAAGTAACACTATGGAAACGGGTGAGATAAAGCACTTTCCAAAAAAAAAGCCAATCTGCTGATTGGCTTTTGCGGTTTTAGTCTTTTTAGTCTTTATTGAATCACTGAATCTTCATGCAAAGATTCATTCAGCTGGTCGACAATAATCGCCCATGAGCCATCGGACTTTAACTTTTCTGCTAAAAACTGGCGCTGTGCATCAGTCCAAAATTCTGCCTCAGTAATTTTGGTATGAGCATTTAGTTGATGTGTGGCAATAAACAGGGCGATCGCTTCTTCACTGGAGTCTAGGCCCAGCTGCTCAAAAAGATTAGTCATTCTTGGACGTGTCTGGCTCATTTTGATCTCCCGTTGTTCCCGCTAAAGTTTAATTTTTTATCAGTACCAGCCATGATTTTCATTTCTAATATACGACAAAGGCATAATGATAGTAAGGGTTATTTTATGCTCGCTTAGCCGATATTAAACATGCAACCCGGTTCAGCAGATCGGTTGCAATCTTCCTGAAAAATGGAAGAATTTTGGCAAATTTTTATTTTTCTTATTTTTTATTTTTAACGTCTAAAATAGGCGGAGCCGCAATATTCCTCACGCCTCTGCCCTCATCCAGAAAAAATGAGCTAAATCGACCAGTCCTGAATTTCCCAGTTTTGCGCTTTGGCTAAAGCCTCTAGACGCTCGTCTGGATTGACCGCAATGGCATGATCGGCATATTCCAATAAGAAACGGTCATTGAATGAATCTGAATAGGCCCATGATTCATCAATATTACGGCCTTCAAGCCATTGTTCTAAGCGAATCAATTTACCCTTTTGATAGCACGCGGTATTGATGACTTTACCGGTATATTTGCCATCCACCACTTCTGCATTGGTGGCAATAATTTCAGTAATGCCAAACTCGTGAAAAATAGGGGCAGTAATAAAATCAGAGGTTGCAGTAATCCCGACCAGCTCATGTCCGGCATCGCGGTGCTTTTCAATGGCAGCAAAGCCTTCAGGGCGCATTTGTGGACGAATCACTTTTTTCATGAACAATTCATGTAATTCAGTCAAATATTGATTGTCATGCTGGGTTAAAAACTCAAATACAAATTCATTGTAGGCAATCGGGTCAAGTTGCCCGGCTTTATAGTCCTCATAAAACTTGTCATTCATTTGACGATGTCGGATTGGATCGACTAAACCTTCGTTTACTAAAAACTCACCCCATGAATAATCTGAATCGGTATTGAGTAGGGTGTGGTCGAGGTCAAATAAAGCCAATTTCATGAAAATACTCGTAAAAACTGCAATTTAAGAAAAAAATTGTAAATCTATCTCCGCTAGTCGATAGAAATTCGTTAAGATCATAGCAATTTTTAACATTTAAGCTGTGCTTTTTTTCGAGATGGATATAGAAATAACAATCCCCGTAGAAAAAGTCATACATTACACAAAATTTAGGTAGCCAAATGATCGACTCAGAAGGTTTCCGACCGAATGTCGGGATCATTTTGGCAAACGACATTGGACAAGTTTTATGGGCAAAACGCATTGGACACAATGCTTGGCAATTTCCACAAGGAGGGATCCAGTATGGAGAATCCCCCGAACAGGCACTTTACCGTGAGCTGAGAGAAGAAGTTGGTTTATTGCCCGAACATGTTCAAATTGTAGCGCAAACAAAAGGTTGGCTGCGTTATCGTTTGCCGCAACGGTATATACGCTCGGATTCAGACCCGGTGTGTATTGGTCAAAAACAGAAGTGGTTTTTACTCAAGCTGACAGCGCCAGCAAAAAATATTCAGCTGGATTTGTCTGACCCACCTGAGTTTGACCAGTGGCAATGGGTAAGTTATTGGTACCCATTAGGCCAGGTCGTGAATTTTAAACGCGATGTATACCGAAAGGCGATGGTAGAACTGTGTCATCAGTTACCTTCCATCCAGGTATAAAAAATTGCAGGAAAAGGCAGATTTTTTAGTAGCAAGTTGTTATAAATAAAAATAGTTTTAAACTTATTGTGGAGCAGATTTTATGTCGAATATGCAACTGGACACCTTAAGACGCATTGTGCAGGAAATCAATGCGTCCACCAGTTTGCATGAGTCACTCGACATCATGGTCAATCAGGTAGCTACAGCCATGCATGTAGATGTCTGCTCCATTTACCTGCTTGATGAACGTAACCAGCGTTATCTGCTCATGGCGTCTAAAGGATTAAATCCTGAAGCTGTGGGGCACGTTTCCTTACATACCAGTGAAGGCCTGGTCGGACTGGTAGGTCAGCGCGAAGAAATCGTCAATCTGGACAATGCACCGAAGCACGAACGCTTTATGTACCTGCCTGAAACCGGGGAAGAAATTTATAATTCTTTCCTTGGTGTTCCGGTGATGTATCGCCGTAAAGTGATGGGCGTTCTGGTGGTGCAAAATAAGGAATCTCAAGATTTTAGTGAAGCCGCCGAATCGTTCCTGGTCACGCTGTGTGCCCAGCTTTCCGGTGTAATTGCCCATGCTCATGCGGTCGGCAATATCGATGTATTCCGCAAGCCAAGCAACCTTCCCGCTTATAAAACCTTCCAGGGTGTTTCAGGTTCAGGCGGCATTGCCTTAGGGCGTGCCGTCATTCTCTATCCGCCTGCAGATTTGGCGGCTGTACCTGACCGTGAAGCGGATGACATCAGTGAAGAACTGGAACTGCTTGATCATGCGCTGAATGCGGTGCGTCAGGAAATTCAATCCCTTGATGAAAAAATGCAAGATGCCTTAATGGCAGAAGAACGCGCCCTATTTAGCGTGTTCTTGCGCATGCTGGATGAAAATGCTTTACCTTCTGAAATTAAAGCTGAAATCCGCGATGGTAACTGGGCACAAGGTGCAGTCAGAAATGTCATTGATAATCACATTGCCCTGTTTGCACAAATGGAAGACGATTATCTACGCGAACGTGTTTCCGACCTGAAAGATCTCGGACGTCGCATTCTGGCATTTTTACAGGAAGCCGATGCCAGCCATCGCGAACTGACTGATGAAAGTATTCTGATTGGGGAAGAAATTTCAACGGCAGCCCTGGTTGAATTACCGGTCGATAAAATTGCTGCGATTGTCACCACCGAAGGTGCCATGAACTCGCATATGGTGATTGTGGCACGTGCGCTGGGCATTCCTACTGTGGTTGGTGTCACTGAACTGCCGATTAATACCTTGGATGATGTCGAGATGATTGTCGATGCTCATCAGGGACGTGTGTTTATTAATCCGCCTCGCCGTTTGCGTAGCCGTTATAAAGAAATTCAGAAAGAAGAAGAACAGCTTGCTAAAGACTTAAAGCAATACGAGACCAAAGATGCGATTACGCCGGATGGAGTTGCCGTTAAACTGTTTGTGAACACGGGCTTGATGATTGATGTGGTACGTGGGGTACAACGTGGCGCTAAAGGCGTAGGTTTATATCGTTCTGAAATTCCGTTTATGCTACGTGACCGCTTCCCCGGCGAAGAAGAACAGCGTGCCATTTACCGCCAGCAGCTCAGTCACTTTGCCAATAAACCTGTGGTGATGCGGACTCTCGACATTGGTGCAGATAAGGATTTACCTTATTTCTCCATTGAAGAAGAAAACTCGGCGCTGGGCTGGCGCGGCATCCGTTTTACTTTAGATCATCCTGAAATTTTTTCTGCACAAATTCGTGCCATGCTCAAAGCCAGTATTGGTCTGAATAACTTGCACATTTTACTGCCAATGATCACCAGTGTCAGTGAAGTAGAAGAAGCTTTATATCTACTGGATCGAGACTGGGCCGCAGTTCAGGAAGAAGAACAAGTTAAAATTACCAAGCCAAAAATCGGCATTATGGTTGAAGTACCGAGTGTGCTGTTACAGATTGAAGAGTTTTCTGAGCTGGTGGATTTCTTCTCGGTCGGTTCCAATGACTTGACCCAGTATTTACTGGCAGTCGACCGTAATAATCCTCGAGTTGCCAATGTGTATTCGCATTTCCATCCTGCGGTTTTACGCGCCTTGACCCGTCTGGTTCAGGAATGTCATAAATATGATAAACCGATTAGTATTTGTGGAGAAATGGCTGGCGACCCATTGGCGGCTGTACTGCTGATGGCGATGGGCTTTAATACCCTGTCGATGAGTTCTAGCAATATTTTGCGGGTGCGTAAAGCGATTTGTCATGTTCCAATGACCGATGCGCAGGAACAGCTGGAACGTGTATTAAAAATGAGTAATCCACTGATGGTGAAAAGCTGGATGGAGTATTACTTCAAGACCCATGGCCTGGGGGATATGGTGAAATCTGCAACCCGTATTGTAGGCGCTTAATTCTATTCAGATCTAAGAAAATACAGTGAAATAAAAAGAGAGATAGTCATTTGAGTATCTCCCTTTTTTGTGCTTATCATAGCCACGTTTTGCATTTTTCTTGCGGTCCACAAAGACTTGGCTTTTGTTGACCTCATGCATGTGTTTTGCCACAAAGTTGTGAACCACAACCTCTGGCAATCCTTTTTTCTTTGCCATTTTACTCACCTGTTTTCATTCACTATCCAGATTGGACAGTAAGCTGATATTACGCTTTTTTGCACAGAATTCAAGCGGTTTTTACCGTGCGATACAGTTTATATAAAAAATAATAATTTCAAATACTTAATCTATTATTCTTAGTCTTTAGATCAACCAGTTCTTACAATGTATGCATATTGAAAAAATGCATGGCCAAATAGCCGAGCAAGAGCAACCAGATTAAATTGATCACGCCTGCCGCCCAGCGATTGACAGGCCGTTCCGCCAATAGCGAGGCACGAATTCTGCAATCGTCTATAATTTCTTTTGGCGTAAGCTTAATCACCAATAGCAGCCCCAAGGGCACAATAATAAGATCATCCAGATAGCCCAGCACTGGAATAAAATCGGGAATCAGATCAATCGGTGATAGCGCATATGCCGCAATCACCAGTGCCAGTATTTTGATCCAGATAGGTGTTCGCTCGTCTTTAGCCACCAGCCAAACGACCACGATATCTTTTTTAAGCCTTTTAGCCCATTGTCTAATTTTTTGATACATACCAGTACTGAAAATCAAAAATTTATAAATGACATATTAAATAAGTTTTCTTAAATGAATATAAATTTTCCAGTTTCAAGCTTATGTTTGTGTAAGTAGCTGAAGCTCTACTTCCCTTAATCATCACAATAAAAAAATAAATTTATGAAAGGATTTTCCTCATTTCAAAAATTCACAAAATATATTTTAAGTACTCAAGAGAGACTTTTAATTAATATTTTCATCCCATGCCCTCTGCCTTCTCTTTGAGCCATATATGGCGCAAGAGAAGGAGCTTTCATCATGACAATATCAGTTAACGTGAGCTAAAGCCCGCTCTAGCAATCTTTCCACATCTACCTGCTTCGCTTCAATCATACCGACCACTCGGCCATGAAATTCGCTATAACGCGTTTGAATAAAAGCATCGGCCACATAATCCGGGGCATAACGTTTTAATAAAACTGCTTGAGCCAAAATCACCAGACGGCTGACCAGACTACGTCCCATAAACTGTAGGTCTTCCGGTGCTTGCTGGAACAACCTGAACAGACTCTGTAATTCATTTTTTAGCGTTTCATCCTGCATCGCTGTAGATGCCAAATCTTTAAACAGCACTTCAATGGATTCAGGTTCTCGTGCAATTGCACGCAGTACATCCAGGCACATGACATTACCTGAACCTTCCCAAATGGTATTCACCGGAGCTTCTTTGAATATGCGTGCCATAATGCCATTATCGACATAGCCATTGCCACCAAAGACTTCCATCATCTCACCGGTCAGCTCGACTGCACGCTTGCAAATCCAGAACTTGGAAGCAGGTGTCATGATTCTTTTCCATGCCAGAGACAAGGAATCGTCAGATTCATAACAATGTGCCAAATAGAAACTGAGTTGCATTGCTGCTTCTGTTTCCAAAGCTAAATCTGCCAACACAGCACGCATCAAAGGCTGTTCGGCCAAGTGTTTTCCAAAAGCCTTACGCTGACGAGTATAGGCAATACATTGCACTAGAGCCTGACGCAGCATCGCGCTACTGCCGACCGAACAGGTTAAGCGGGTGTAGTTCGCCATTTCAATAATGGTCGGAATGCCGCGTCCTGCTTCGCCAATCATGATGCCCCAGGCATCCTTAAATTCGACTTCGGAACTAGAGTTGCTGCGGTTACCGACTTTCTCTTTTAGACGCTGCACATGAATATTGTTTTTCGTGCCATCTTCCAGCCAGCGCGGCACAAAGAAACAGGCCAAGCCATCTTGCTCGGTTTTCGCTACCACCAAATGTGCATCACACATCGGCGCAGAAAAAAACCATTTATGTCCAGTCAGTAAATAAGCCTTGCCACGACCTGACTCAGCGACAGGTACAGCCAGTGTCTCATTGGCACGCACATCCGAACCGCCCTGCTTTTCGGTCATGCCCATCCCGAGCCAAATCGATTTCTTCTGGGCTATTGGCAGGTCACGTTCATCGTATTCGGTAGATAGCAGTTTCTCGCCTATTTTTGCCCATAGTTCAGGTTCACGCTGAATCAGCGGAATACTGCCAAGCGTCATCGAAGTCGGGCATAAACTGCCACATTCCACCTGTCCGCTTAAGTAAAAACGTGCTGCCCACTCCACCCATTTGGCAGATGATTCTGTATGATTAAATGGATGAGCATGGCTGTCAAATTTGCGGTTTAAAGCCATCCATTGATGCCATGCAGGATGAAATTCAATATAGTCTTTACGGCGACCGCGCGCATCGAAGGCATGCAAAATGGGGGTGTGTTTATTGGCTAAATCGGCATATTGATAATACTCGGCTGATCCCACCACTTTCCCCATCTGCGACAAGGTGGCCTGATCCTGACTGCCGTAACGGTGCAAAATTTCTTTTAATACGGTGTCTGTTTCAAACAGGTTGTAGTCTTGCAGTTCGTCAAACTGGTTGCTGATCTGATGGGTCATCCATGTCTGATTTGATAACTGGTTCGATGTATTCATCGTCTATATTTCCTGCTTGTTGTTCTGGGCTTTTCATTCCAGTATAGAGAAAAAATAGCCACAGCATGTTCGGCTTTGTTTGATCAAGAGTTTTATGAAAAATCCACAGATTCAAGTACGGCGTAAGCCGCGTCAGTCCAGAGCCAAGCTGACTCAGGAAGCCTTGCAGGACAGTTTTGTTCGGCTTTTGCATGAGCGTGCTGCACATGACATTACCATTCGCGAGATTACCGATTTGGCCGGTGTAGGCTTGGGCACGTTCTATGAATATTTTTCCAAGAAAGAAGATTTGGTTGCGCTGACCATTCACCGACATGTGAAAAACAATGCTGAGGACTTAAAAACTTATGCACAAAGCCTGATCAAGTTATCCACAGATATGGCTCTGGATGATTATTTAAGACAGGTGATTCATTTTCAGCTTGAGCAGATTCAAGCACAGCAGTTTCTATGGGCACAGACCTTTTTGCTGGAACGTCAAATTTCCAATATTGAGAGTTACCGTAAGAGTTACAAAATGATGATGCAAATGTGGCAAAACATTCTTGCACCTTTTATTCAGGATGCTGGACAGCTCAAACGGATGAGTTTAAATGTGCAACGGGTCTGCTATGGCTTTGTGTCGCAGACGTTGTTGATGGAGCCTGAGTTTGTCGAGTGGGATGAGTTGGAGAACGATATTATTCAAACTTCAATTAACTTAATTTTTAATAAAAATGTTTTTTTTTGAAGTTAAAGATCCATTTTTGGTTGGCAAAACATATCAAAGCCGCTCATAAAAAAAGCCGACTTGTTTCCAACCTGGATTTTTCGCATTTTTGTGTTGTGGTAATAATTTTAAATATTTGATTTTTAAATTAATGTACACGTGCAGTTTGTATAAAGACCATTATATTAAATAAAGCATCAAAATTAATCATGAAATTTTCAAGAAAAAATCATAAATATTTTTGACAAACAAAAAAAATCATGTATTATTCCAATTATTAAATTTGTGATTTTTTCTGGAAAAAAACATTATGTTATTAAGTTGTTTTGAATTAGATAATAAAATTATAAGCTTAGAGTCTTATTTATCGAATATATTTGAGGCTTCATATCTTCATCAGATTATTACGGAAAATTATTCAGATGATTATCTAAAAGGGAGCACAGATAAACTATTTGGTTTACCTCCAGAATCCTCTGAAATTATACATCAACCTAGTTTGTACAGTCTTGATGAAGAACTACAAAAAGTTGCGAAGCAGACTTTTATGAATACATTTATTTGTAATGCATGTCTAACTCTATATGAATATGCGGTAAATGGTATTCCGACTTCTGAACATTGGAGTGATATTGTTGAAGATGTAAATATCTATCTTCAACATATTCATAGCGACTTTTCACCTATTTCTCCTAATACACGCGTAATTGTAGATCTCGCACTTTTAAGATTTGGAATAGATGGTGAACAGGATTCAAATCATTTTATTTGTGATTTGGATAAATTCAAAGTTATTGCACTCATGGCTGATCTAGATGAGCGAACTGTAAAAAATGCTCATTCACAAGGTTTTTTTAATGGTGATTCAGGAGATTTTGATTTTAATGCCATTAAATTATGGTTAAGCACAAAACGAGGTTTTATACCTACCAAAGGCTTAATCAAAAAGAATAGTCAATCCTTAAATGAAGTGAAAACAGCCCCAGAATTTGGTTACTTTTTAAAAGAAAAGAGAGAAAGTTTAGGGGCTTTATTCGATCTGAAAGTATTTCAAACTAAACACTATCTTTTTGATAAAAAAACAGTTGTTGAATTAGAAAATGGTTTTTTTGATTTGCCATTAAACACAGTATCTATTCTTGCAAATGCTTATTACATAGATGAAAACGAATTTTTAAATTGTGTTATGAGAGTGTTTTTTTCTTCGGAGTTAGAAAAAATTAGAGGAATGAAAGATGCATAGTTTCAATACAACTCGCCATAGTAATAAGCGGATGAAGCAACGCGGCATTACTAAAGATATGATTGATTTTACTATTCTTTTTGGTGAAATAGATGGTGATAAATATTTTACAAATCAAAAGAATATAAAGGATGAAATATCAATGATTGATCTGAAAATTATGCAATTACGGAAATTAAGGAAGACAGCATTAAAAGTTTTAGACAAAGGTGGGGTAACTGTTGTTGCTGATAATGGAAATATTATTTCTACTTATAATTTCAATAGTTATTTAAGTTACTAACTAAAGCTAAATCCATTCAATAAATTATTTACGAGGAATATATGGGTACTAAATCTTACTCAGAGATGGCTTCTGCCTTAAAAAAAGTTGTTATAAAATCTGATACAACATTGGAACAGTTAGAATCTTTGAGAATTGCGAAAGATGGAGCTGTAGAAAGCTATTACATCCCGTTTGACTATCTTACACCGAACGCCAAAGTTGTTTTAGTTGGAATAACACCTGGTAAAACGCAATTATTGAATGCTCTTATTTCAGTAGAAAATTCTATTAAAAAAGGGCTTTCCACTAATGAAATTTTAAAAAATGCTAAAGTAGAAGGAGCTTTTAGCGGAACATTAAGAAAAAACCTAGTGCAATTATTAGATTATATTGGTCTAGATAAAAAACTTGGTATTAAAAGTACAGATTCTTTATTTAATACAAATGCACATTTAGTTCATACAACTTCTGTTTTACGTCATCCAGTTTTTGTAGATGGGCAAGATTATAGTGGTTCTACCCCTAATATGATAAAACATCCCCTTATGGTCGATTTAATTGATAAGTATTTAAAAGAAGAAATTCGTCAATTACCTAATGCATTATATATTCCGCTAGGTCCAAAAGTATGCAAAGTTTTTGATAGCTTGGTTAAAGAAGGTTTGTTAAACAGTGATCAGGTTTTATCTGGCTTACCTCATCCATCAGGTGCTAATGCCGAACGTATCGCTTATTTTATGGGAAATAAACAAAAAGAACTTTTATCAGTTAAGACTAACCCTAAATTATTAGATAAGGCAAAAAGTGAAATTTTAGAAAAATTGGCGAAAGTTAAAATTTAATAATCTCTAAAATTAACACAATAAGCTTTATACGCAACTAAGCTTATAAATCAAATAATATCAACATATTGAAGTCTATAAAAAACCGCCCCTCAAGGCGGTTTTTTCTAAGCTAAATCAGTGAAATTATTTCTTCATATCAAAACGGTCTGCATTCATTACTTTTGTCCATGCAGCAATAAAGTCTCTCACAAATTTTTCTTTGTTGTCGTCTTGCGCATACACTTCTGCGTAAGAGCGCAGAATCGAGTTAGAACCACGGAAGGTACGAGCGCTATCCCATGCAGTTGCAATCAGTTCAGCAGAACTTAAACCACTGCTTAAAAGTTTTGCTTTCAGCTCTGCAACTTCAGCATCAGTCAAAGTGTAATCCACAGCCAAATGATTATGGTGAGGAACCATTGAAAAACATTTAATCTATTAGCAAAATATCTGTTTTTATAACAATATAAAACAAGTTATATGAATGAAAATGATCGAAAAAGCCTATTCCAAGGTCGGCTTAAAAGCAGAATTATTTGACTTGCCAAAGATGAGCTAAAAATTTAAAAACCGCATGTTCAATCCATGAAAAAAAGAAGCATGCTTTGACTTTTTGAATGATATTTTTTATCAGAAAGAATTTGCTATAGTGATGCTAAAACAAGCCAGAATAAATCCGGTCATGAGCCATCACATCGCCGCAATCATTCAAAAACATGACATTGTTTTGTTTGACGCTGTCTGTGTCATTTGTAATGGTTGGGCAAAATTTCTGATCAAGCATGATCGACAGGCAAAATTTAAACTGGTTTCCGCGCAATCAGCTTTGGGTGAACAGATTCTGCAACATTACGGCATGTCCACCACGCACTACACCACCATGGTGGTGATACTGAATGGGCAGCTGTACACCGAATCGACCGCTTTACTCAAAGTCATGCAGCAGTTGGGGCTGCCTTTCTCGCTGATGAATGCAGGCTATCTCATCCCGCGCCCAATCCGGGATTTTCTCTACCGCCGTGTCGCACTCAACCGTTACTGGCTTTTTGGTCAAACCAACCAATGCCTAATCCCTTCTGCTGGAAACCGACAGCATTTTCTGGAACAGGCCATTCGTGAATCATAAAGTTTCATTAGAGAAACCGCTTCAGTTCATTCAGATCACGCTTGCTGCACTTTGGATTTATCAAGGATTGATACCCAAAATTCTGTTTCAGTCGGCTGCGGAAATCGCCATCTGGCAGAGCATGGGTTTAGAGCTGCATCTGGCAAAAATGGGGGTTACCCTCTCGGGCATCATTGAAATGATGTTTGGCTGTAGTTTTCTGCTTTGGCAAAGAGCAGTGGTCATCCATCAGCTGAATATACTGAGCCTGAGCGGATTATTGGTGCTGATTATGGTCACGAACCCCTTGCAACTCACCACTGCATTTAATCCAGTGGTGATGAATATTGCCATGACCGCTCTTTCAATACTTGCCATTCAACTTTTAAAACTGAGCCAACAGACCTCTTAAAAATGTCATTTTTAAAAAAATCATCTTAAACAAGATTAAACCACCAGACGGCGCCCTTCCCGCACGCAGAAAAACGGCGTCATCAATTTGGATGTGTTTTTCATCGCCACTTTTAAATCCAATTCAGGCTGTTCGCGACTTTCATCGGTCAGCTGAAAGGTTCGATAATGAATCGCCAGTGAACACTTTGAATGCAAATCCTGATGCGCCTGAAAAGCCTCCTGCGGGTTCATGTGCATATAACTCATCAGCTCACGCGGCTCGTAGGCGCCGATGGGCAACAAAGACACACGCGGTCGACCTAAACGGCTTTGAACTTCCTTAAAATGGGGTGAATAGCCAGTATCTCCGGCAAAGAAGCAATGATCCTGTCCAGCAAGCACTGAAAAACCGCCCCACAGTGCCCGGCTATGATCGCGCAACCCGCGGCCGGAAAAATGTTGTGCCGGGGTATAGATAATTTTTAAATCATGCAATAAGGACGATTGCCACCAGTCCATTTCCAGCACATGAAAACTTTTCGGCAAATACCATGCGTTGCCCAGTCCGGTATAAATCGGCATGGCAAATTTATCGTGCAACCATTCCAGACTGGCCAGATCCATATGATCATAATGATTATGACTCAGCAGCACCGCATGGATGGTCGGCAGTTCTTCTAGCGCAATCCCCGCCGGGATGACCCGTTTCGGACCTTTGCCCTGCTTCGGACTGGCATATTCACACCAGACCGGATCGGTGAGCAGGTTATACGGCCCAATCTGTAACAGTACCGTGGCATGCCCAACAAACCACACTTGCCAATCGTTCAGACTGGCCTCGGGACGATCTTGTGGAAGCGCCCTTTTGGTGGCATGGAATTCGGCCTGTTCTTTATCAATATCGACATTCCAGGTGGATGATTTCCGGCTGAGCAGCCATTTGATCATATCGGCGCGGCCAGGCCCTTCCGGTCGAGGTAAAGCATTGACGAATCGCTCACCATTATGATGATTCGAATGCATAAACTGAAATGAAGGCTGACGCCAGGTATGTGACCAGCATGTTTTGGTCGGGAGTTGAAAGTGTAATTGCTCAGGCTTCTGCTTCATGTAAATTCAATTTCTTAGAGTGACCTAAACATTCAAAATCCGATATTTTGAATGTTGCGCCATATATATCACGTTTTATTCCAAACGTCCTTTCATACGTTCCAACCACACCTGTTTAGTTTGCGGTTTGATAAACAATGCCACAATTTCCGGATGAATCTGTTTAATTTTCGCTTCAATTCTGTTGACGCAAGCTTCAATGTCATCCGAACTTAAATTGTCTTCAAACTCAAGACTTAACGATGCCAGCACCTGGTGCGCACCGATCTGTTCAGTCAGCACACCATTGGCCGACTGTACCGCCTTATCTTCCTGAGCTATCAGCAAAATATCATTGCGTAACAGTGGATCAGCCGTTTCACCCAGCAATAAGCCCTTGGTTTCACGGGCTAATAAAATAGCAGAAACCGCCAGTACAATGCCAATCAAGATAGAAGCTACACCATCCAGTTCGGGAATATTTAAGGCGTGAGCCAGATAAATCCCGATCAAGGCAATAAACAGACCACATAAAGCGGCGGTATCTTCAAACAGAACGGTAAAGGTGGTGGGATCTTTGCTGCGGCGAAAAGCCTCGAAGTAACCTTGCTCACCTTTGATCTTACGAAAAGCTTTTAGCGCTACAAACCAGGAAATGCCTTCACATACAATAGCAATGCTTAAAACAATATAGTTAATGGTAGGATTCTGCATTTCTTCAGGCTGCAACACGTGCTGTATACCCTGATAAATCGACACAATCGCACCCAGCGCAAAGACCATTAACGCCACAATAAAGGCCCAGAAATACAGTTCACGTCCATAACCAAACGGATGCCTGACATTGGCGGGCTGTTGCGATTTTTTCATGCCGTACAGCAGTAAAATTTCGTTCAATGTGTCCACAACCGAGTGAATCGCCTCACTGAGCATGGCCGAACTATTGGTGATATATGCCGCGACAAACTTGACCAAAGCAATCGCCAGATTACCTGCCAGTGCCGCATAAACGACTATCTTATTCGAATCAGACATTCAAATTTGTCCTAAGCATTTTTTGCCAAGCCTTATTGTTATCAAATAGATCTATTTGATTTTACAACTTATTCCATACTACCCAATGTCATTGTTCTAGTTGTTTATGCTTTTGTTGTTTTTAGCGCAACTGTTGATTGTTTCGCCAGTTAATTTTTAGATAGGTCATGTGAAAAACTGCTGTGAAATACTAGACGTTTTTCTTGATTCAGCCAAATTCCAATCTAAGCAAAAAAGGAAGCCGAAGCTTCCTTTTTTCATCTTGTTTGTCCTGCAATATTAACGCAGTTTAGAAAAATACTGCTCTCGCCATTCTTTCCAGAAATACATCACAATCCCGCACATCACCACCGCAATGCCGATAAAAGCATTCGGACTGATATGTTCACTGTTCAGGGTTGCTCCCAACACCAAGGCAATTACCGGCGTCATGACATTACTTAACGACACGGTCGAGGCATTCAAGCGTTTAATTAGCCAGAAGTAGCACAGCATCGCCACGATGGATGACATGATCATGGTGAAGACAAAGCCAATCATGGCACGTCCACTTGGCATAGCCGTTGGAAAATGCTGCCAAATAAACGGAATAATTAGCATCGAACCTAAAGCAGAGACAATCAATGAACCGGTCGCCTGAGACATCGGTTTCAGTGGCGCATTAATCTGTTTAACCCAGAAGATCGAGCTGATATAAGACACCATACTGATCAGCATCAATACTACACCCCAGGGATTAATCTTGCTGTCTGCCGAGTCGGCAAAGACAAAGGTCAGGCCTGAAACCGCAATCGCCATACCCAACCATTGCAGTGCAATCAGCTTTTGCGTTTTTAAAATCACATGCCCAATCAAGCCGGCAATTAAAGGTGAAAAACCAAAGATCAGCGCCATTAAACCTGAAGTCAGATAATTCGCTGCAAGGTAGATAAACAGCTGTGCACCAATTAAATTCAGACTCCCCGCGACATAACTTTTTAAAGAAGTCTGATCAAACGGCAACGGGTCACGCATCAGCTTTAAAAGG
>NZ_DJDC01000189.1:18176-27123 GCF_002430855.1 Acinetobacter sp. UBA5934
CGATAATGGATGCGCCAAAATAACGGATGATCAGCACCCACATCGGGTGAATCTCCTGCACGCTCCAGACAATCGCCAGCGGAGTCATCGCCCAGATAAGTACCAGTAAAGCGTAAATACTTGCCGTGACCGGCAATGATGATTTCATTTCATTCTCAAATTTGATTGTTCTAACTACTCAACCTGAAACCCACTATTCAGGTCTGGAGCTACTCGCACAGCTAGTGACTAATAAAGTTTAAGACAAACTATTGTCCTTCCCTTTATCGACTACATTGGAGGCGGCATGGATGCCGCCGCTAAACTGGGATATATGGACATATCCTCAGTTTAGCAAAAGATTTTTGTCACTTTTGATCTCTCAAAAGTGAGGCATTACCTACGCAAAGTAATACAAACCAAAACTGAAACTTGAGGTAGTGATCATATAGATAATATTCGATAAACATAAAAAAACAGACCTATGCAAAACATAGGTCTGTCCAAAGATATCTCAACAAAACTTAAGCAATTTTGCGTAAGTCTTGCGCGATATCCAAATGTTTTTCAGCATCAAAAACAGTATTTTTGCTGATCATTTTTTTCAAATGACGCATTTCTTTTGCTGCATTTACAGTAATCCCGGCAACGATCTGACCATCAGTCACACCGTACATTACGAATGAATTGTCTGCACCTTTGGCTGCATTCATTTCACCACGGATCTGCCACTCAGCTGCCGCCATATCACCAACAAACTGGAAGTTGATATTCAGCTGATCGGTCCAGAACCAGGCCGGATTGGCTTTCGGATGTTCAACGCCCATCACGTGACGTGCGAAAATGCCTGCTTGCAGGTTAGCATTTTCCCAGGTTTCAACGCGGCGGTGATTGCCACAGTCACGTAATTGAGTCGCAACATCGCCTGCTGCATAAATGTCAGCATTCGAGGTTTGGCAATGTTCATTGACTTTAATCGCAACATCAACATCCAAACCGGCATCTACTGCAAGTTGTGCGTTCGGCACGATCCCGATCCCGTAAACCACAGCATCGGCACGAAGTTCTTCACCACTCTCAAGGGTAACCACAACTTCTTCGCCCTCTAAACGGCAATCTGCAATTGCAGTTGACAAACGGACATCCACACCATTTTGACGATGCTGCTCAAGCAGGAATTCACTCAAGATACGTGGTGAACAACGGCCCATCACCATAGGACCCATTTCAATCACAGTCACCTGACAGTCTTTGAATCGTGCAGAAGATGCCAGCTCAAGACCAATCACACCACCACCAATCAGAATCAAACGACGGCCCGGTTGAAGCACAGGAACCAGCGCTTGAGAATCTTCAAGGTTACGTAGCGTATAAACGTGTTTGCCTAAAGCATCGAAGTTCGGTAAACGGCGTGCTGCACCACCAGTGGCAAGAAGCAACTTGTCGTAGGCAATTACGTCGCCATTTTTAAGTTCGACCGTTTTCGCGTCGGCATTGATTTTCACCACGCCATTACCGCGAATATGCTCAACGCCTAAATCTGCCAGTTTTTGTTCTGACAGAATTTCGATTTTGGTGTCTTCAGGCTTGAGAATCACGTCTTTAGACAAAGGCGGACGTTCATAAGGCAGATGTGTTTCATCACCCACCAAAATGATTTTGCCTTCGTATTTGTTGGCACGGAGTTCTAAAATGGCGCTAGCACCAGCTTGACCAGCACCGACGATAACGATGGTTTCGATAGCATTTTGGCTCATGGGTTTCATCCTTATTTCAATTCTGCAGATACGATGCCGAAGCCCGCAATCCACTCACTAATGTCTTCGTAGCAGTGAGTTGTCATTTCGTACTCACCCACTTCATGTAATGCAGCAAATGCAGCCATCCAGGAACGGACTTCCTGACCGCCGCGACCACCTTCAACACGAATTTCAGCTTCAGTCATTGCTTCAATGGCGGCAAAGTCTGCTTTGGCAAAGGTTTCCAGTAATGCCCGATCCCACTCAGGGTTCAACGGCACAGCAACAGATTTATCACCCGCAGCCAATTTTTGACCTACAGCAATAATCTTGGACTGACGTGCGTTACGTGCTTCAGCAGTTGGGTTACGCCCTGCAATTAGGAACTCTTCCACTTCTGGTGGAACCGAACCCATTTGCGGTGTAGGTGGATCATGTGACAAACCACCGGTACCTAAAACAAGTACACGCTCATTTTCAAGGTTTAAAGACTTGATGAACTGACCAACTGCACGACCCAAAGCCACAGTACGCTTGGTGGTTGGCATCGGTGCTGCAGCACCATTGATAAATACGGGAATGGTTGGGTAACGATCCAACTGACCGCCACACAAGAAGTGTAAAGGCTGAGTCACACCATGGTCGGCTTGCATACGGTATGAGTACGCAACATCGACACCTTCATCCAGCACGCGACGAACCAGATTCAGCGCTGTTTCTTCAGGTACATTAATTTTGGCATTGTCTTTACCGTAGTCCCAATCGCCTGCTGCGGTAGCACGAATGCCGACACAGAAACTTGGCATCAGGTCATAGAAGAAGCCATTAAAATGGTCAGGACCAAAAGTGATGATCAGGGTTGGGTCGTAAGCTTTGACTTCCGCAGCAAGCTTTTCAAACGCATCACGAACAGCTTGTTCTTGACGTTGTTCTTGCGGTGAAGCAAATTCCATTAATGGGCTGTGCGAAGCACAAATAAGTTTAACGGCCATGAGAGACTCCAGAACGGAAGGTAGCCCAGAACAGGCTACCGAGTAAGTCCATTACATTTCAGACTGAATTTTATTCGTCAAAGAAACCTGCACGTGGCTGACGTAAACCACGAATACCCAGACCACATTCAGCGTTAATTAAAACACCGGTCAAAGGACGGTTGTTTTGACGAGATGCCAACAGCACGTATGAACCAGTCATATCTTCCGGTTCAGGCAAGAAGTTCAGTGGCATGCCACGTGCAATTTTCTCAGGATCACGCGCATCAAGCAGACCAAGATTTTCCTGACCCAGTGATGCCGCACCTTTGATATTGACATTCATACCTGATGGCGCAACCGCGTTCACTCGTACTTTAGGCGCAAGCTCATAAGCCAGTTCTTTCATAATCCCGACACCGGCATGCTTGGATGCTGTGTATACAGGGCCTCCGCCTGCCGAGTACAGCGCAGAATTAGACAAAGTAAATATGATAGAACCTTCAGAAGCTATCAATGCATCCAGCGCAGCCTTCGCACCAAGAATTAAAGACTTGGTGTTAATGCCCATAATCTCGTCAAAGGCTTTTTCCAGCTGCTCACCAGAGGTATTGACGATATCAGCATAGTGATCCCAGATACCGGCATTACCGACGAAACAGTCAAGTTTGCCGAAGCGCTCAACTGTCGCATTAACTGCGCGGACGTTGTCTTCATAGCTGGCTACGTCACCGGCAATTGCTAAAACCCGATCACCGAAATGTTCTTTCAATGCATCAACTTTAGCCTGTGAACGCTGCAATACTGCAACTTGCGCACCCTCTTCAAGGAAACGCTCAACCAGTGCCCAGCCGAGTCCTGAACCACCACCCGTGATAAGTGCAACTTCGCCTTGTAGCCAACCCATGATTACTCTCCTGCCATCTCTACAAATAACTGACCATCTTCAACAATCACCGGGAAAGTTTTGATTGGATCAGTTGCTGGTAAACATAATGCTTCACCAGTTTTCAAACAGAAACGTGCTGAATGGAGCGGGCACTCTACAGTACCGTCATCTTCCAGATAACCTTCTGACATAGAAGCGTTACCATGTGAACAACGGTCATTCATTGCAAAGAACTCACCGCCATTGTTGAACACTGCAAGCGCTTCAATACCATTCACGCCGCAATCTACTTTCAATGCTTCGCCTTCGTCTAATTCGTCAACTTGGCAAACAAAAATCTTATTCATTAGAAGAACACACTCAGGTTATGTGAGTTATAAGTCACCTGATCAAGGGTGATCTTACGGTTAAAGATCTGGAAACCTTGTTCAGTGTCGACTTTGCGGATCTTGTCGTGACGCTTACCACAGTAGATAGTGACATCTTTTTCTTTCTGGGTGCGGTACAACAAGTACGTTACGTAAACGTCGTATTCGCCTTCAACTTCCGTTGCCTCAACGATGATGTTAGACACCATATGAGTGGTACGTGAAGGAGGCTCTTCAGCCCAAGCCATACCGGTTTCCAGACGGGCAACACGGCGTTCCAGCAAATCTTTGGTATCGTTAAATACCCAAGTTGTCGGTGGCTCGATCGAACGGCGACGGTCACGAGTTTGAGCGTTTGGTGTCGTACGTAGCGTATAAGAAATATCTTCAGCCAGTACTGCTAACCAGTCGCGGAATTTCCAGTCGTCCAGCAATTTTGCTTCGCGATACAGGAACTGACTAATTTGGTGATGAAGTTCTAAACTGATCTGACTCATTTCATAAGCTCCTTCTCATATTCGTCAGCTGCTTTTTCCACGTCTTCCCATTTTTCATGGATCAATAAATCTGCCCAGCGGCGATACATGCCACGTGCTGCAGTTTCAGAGAAAATATAGTTGGTGATACCCGGAATGCCATCTTCACGTACTTTCTCGTTGCCTTTACCCATTTCCATGATCAAGCGGTTTTTACGCGCTTTGTAACCACGAAGCACTTTTTGGATTTCGATCCAGTTTTCAGAGTCATCTTGCTCAAGGAAACCGGCAGGACCGAAAGCACGTGTTGCAGAACGTTCAAAAGCTTCTTTCACTTCTTGAGACGCTTCAGCATCGGCAATACAGAATGCCCAAACTTCAGTTTTGTTTGGACCACGTGGGTGCCATACGCGAAGTGTTGCAGTACCGTTCAACCAAGACAATGTCGGGAACATGGTGTTGTGACCTGCAAGACGCAGTGCACGAACTTCACCCAGACGTTCTTTCACTTCTTCATACGTTTCACGGAAGTAGTTGGCAACTTCACCGTCAACCCATACGTTAGCGTCTGGTTTTTCTGTGAAGAAGAAGCCTGAACCGTGACCGCGTGAACCGTACTGGATCGCGTCTTTCGCTGTTTCCCAAACTGGACGAGCCGTTTGCGCAGCACCTAATTTTTTAGATGATTCGTCATCAGGTTTTGCACCAAGCACCTGGATTGCAGATGCGTGAGAGAACAAGGCGTGATATTGGTCAGATGCAAACTGTTCAGCAGCAAATTTCCAGTTACACTCGATTTCCCACTTGTGTACACCACCGATGATTTCAGTACCACCCGGACGACGGTCTAATACGCCATCGAGATACCATGCGATATCACCCATGTATTCTTCTAGATCTGGAGTGGTTTCATCCCAGCATCCGAAGATCAAGCCTTTGTATGACTTCACACGGTTCACTTCCACCAGACCCCATTGCTCTTTGCATGCGCCTTGCGGGAAAGCACGCTCTTCAAGCGGGATGTCTTTGAGTGAACCATCAATACCGTAAGACCAGCCGTGGTATGGGCAAGTGAATGCACGGGTATTACCACAGTCTGCGAAGCTCACACGCATAGAGCGGTGACGGCACTGGTTTAAGAATGCTTTGATTGAGCCATCTTTTTGGCGTGCCACAATGATTGGATCTTCACCCATATAGGTATTGAAGAAGTCACCAGCCTTAGGAATTTGGCTTTCATGACAAAGGAACAACCAAGTACGACCGAACACACGTTCAAGTTCTAATTCATATAGATCTGGGTCAGTATAGATCGACGGCGAGATACGTCCATTTTGTGCATCGACTAAAGCGTCGATTTCGCGCACATCAATTTTTCCACTCATGAAAAGCTCTCCTGTGACCAGTAATGGCACAAAGTAAATAGACTCAACTTTTCAGCGATAATGGATTTTTAGCCAGTTTTGGTGAAATATTTTTTTTGTTTCAATTAAGATATTTTATGGATTATTCAAAATGGTGCTTTATATATTTAAACACTAATAGAAAACGCAAGATCATTTATTTTCTAAATGACAGAATAATCTTCACCTAATAGTTGTTTATAGATTATACTGCTACAAAAATATAGTAAGACATTTTTTGGATTACTCTTTTGGACGAGTTATATGGAATTACGACACCTACGCTATTTTATCACCGTTGCAGAAGAACTTAACTTCAGTAAGGCTGCCTTAAAGCTTTATACCGCTCAGCCCTCTTTAAGCCAGCAAATTAAAGACCTGGAAGAAGATGTCGGGGTAAAACTGCTTTATCGCACCAAACGCAAGGTTGAGCTGACCGAAGAAGGTGCCGTATTTCTTGAACAAGCCCGTTTAACCCTGGCCCAGGCAGACAAAGCCATTGCCATGGCACGTCAGGTCTCACAAGCCAAACAGCAAATGCTGCGCATTGGGTTTGTGCCGGTTGCGGAAATGAAAATTTTCCCTTACGTACTGCCGAATTTACGCGTGCAAAATCCTGATTTAAAAATTGATTTGCTCAGCTTAAACAACAATGAACAAATGAAGTTGCTGAAAAAAGGCGAACTGGATGTCACCTTTACCCGACACAACTTTAACAGTGATGAAATTGAAAGCCTGTTCGTACTGCGCGAACCCTTGATCTTCATTTTGCCGGAAAACCATCCTTTGGCTAAATATGAGCGCATCCCGGTTAAGGAATTGAACGGCATCGATTTTATTATTCCTGCTGCGGAACAGTCTTTAACGCTGCATAATGCCATTATGGATTTTGCCCATGCCAACGGGATTGAATTCAATATTGTGCAAAAAGCCGACAACATCCTGTTTAATATCAATTCTGTAGGGATGGGCCTAGGCTGTACCATCCTGCCGGGTTATGTCGCCCCGCTGACCATGAACAATACTGTGATTCGTGCCTTGGATGTGGAACTGCCTTACCTTGACCTGTATGTGAGCTACCATAAAAACAGCAGTTCTGTCGCTGTGAAGAAATTTATTGAATTGCTGACCCATGTGTTTTATCTAAACATTAACCGCACTTAAAAAACTTTTTTTACACTTTTGCACTGAATTGAAGCCACCATTATTTTGCTAATAAATAATGGGGCTTTTTTTTATTTCAATTTGTGTATTTTTAACCCGGCTTAGACTTAAGTCTTACTCTTTTTTCATATCATTCCAGCAGTCTTGATAGGAAATAACTCATAACTTTTCTTTTCACTATTTATAACCAATACCTGATTAGCTAAAATTACAACTTAAGTCTAATAAATTTTCTACCAGCTTATTAAAATCTTAAAAAACAAGAACAACGATAAAGGCTTGAGTATTATGCATCTACTACTGCGTATAAAAACAGGAATTCAGCATCATCTTTATTTCTTTCTGACCTTTCCCGTAATTGCTGTGCTGTATCTTGGTTTTCAGTTAATGACCACCTGGCACTGGTCGACCTGTGTTTTACTGAGCTGGAATCTTACGATCTATAGTTATTTATTTTTCACCTTTAAAAAACTCTGGCACATTGACCATGCCCACATCCTGCAGCGGGCCAAACAGCAAGATGCCAGTAAATGGCTGATTCTTTTTCTGGTTCTGCTGACCTTAATTATTTGTTTCATTGCGATTATTATTGAAGTCAATAATTTGCCTAACAATACTGTAATTCGAACAGGTCATTTAATCTTATCCATGGTGACCATTACCTCGGCCTGGTTCCTGATGCATACCATTTTCGCGATTCATTATGCGCATGACTTCTATCTGGCATTAGACAGGCATAATGAAGGCGGGCTGGATTTTCCCAAAACCCCTAAACCGACTTATCCCGACTTTTTATATTTCAGCTATATCGTGGGAACTTCCGCACAAACGGCCGATGTTTCCATTACCCATTCCGCAATGCGAGTATTAAACACTTTGCACCTGCTTCTGGCCTATGGATTTAATACCACCATTCTGGCCATCACCATCAATGTGGCAGCCAACTTTATTAGCCCTTAATATGCCCATAAAAAAAGGATGACCGAAGTCACCCCTTTTATTCGCTATACGACGGGATTAAACGCCACGAGCAGTTAAATAGTTTTTAATGACAGTATTGAACTCTTCAGCTTTTTCAACTTGAGACCAGTGACCACATTGGCTGAAAATGTGCGCATCAGCATTTGGTACAATGTTCAAGATATCCCAAGTACGTGATACCGGAATCACCACGTCCTGAGTACCGTGAATTAACAGTACCGGCACAGTGATGTCTTTCATTTTTTCAAAGTCTAATGGGAATTCGAAACGGTCACGGTCACGTGCGCCAACAACGTCCATCAAACGATTCGATGCATAGTCATTTGCAGCAGAAGCAAAACGTACTTTCACCAGTTCATCAGTGATCAGGTCTTTGTTTACGACAAACATAGAAAGCGTTTTCTTGATGCCTTCTTCAGTCAATACCGGGTTCGCATGCGCTTTCAGTGCAGCAGTCTGTTTTGCACCGCCAGTACCCATAGACACGATGCCCAATACACGCTCAGGGTAATCAAGTACCATCTGGAATGCTAACCAGCCGCCCAAAGAGTTACCCACCAACCAGGTTTTTTCAATGCCAAGTGCATCTAAAGTACGAACCGCATGATCTACCCAAGCACGGATACCATAAGCAGTATTCGGAGCCACTACAGTTTGACCATAACCAATGGTATCAATCGCGATACAACGTGCCTGTTCACCAATTGATGGCAGGTTTAACCACCAGTTTGCAGCAGCAGATACACCGGTACCTGAACCATGCAAGAACAAAATTGGGGTACCTTCACCCACTTCGTGATAGTGAGTCAACTCACCTTCTGCTGTTTCAATCCATTTGTCTTCTAAGCCAAAGAATGGATCTGTTGTATATTCAGGGATTTGAACAGTGCTCATACATACTCCTCGTACAGTCTTTAGCTTGCGTTTCCATCTCTATTCAGAATTTAACGTCAAGTTGACTCGGTGAAATTTACTTT
>NZ_DJDC01000076.1:0-7258 GCF_002430855.1 Acinetobacter sp. UBA5934
GGTGTTTTTTTATGCGTGAGAATTTTTTATGGCTAGAAACTATATAATTAAAATTATTTTCATACATTAAAATTTATTTTGAAAACTAATTCCCTTCTTTTTAATTTTCTAACTTATTCATAATTATCATTAAACTTAAGAATTTATATTTTATTGATAAAATTTAGGCTTGAAATTTACTTGAATATTAAACATATTGAAGTTTAGATAACGATAAAAAGGACGCCATAATGAAAAAACCCTCAAGTTTTGCTACTCGAAAATTATCAAAAATTGCACTATTGAGTATTGTTCCAGTTTTTACAGCGTCTCATGTGTATGCAATTTCGCCTGATCAAGTAAAAAAGGTAGTGACTGCAGACCAGGCAGCTTATTTGGTTACCTTAAAAGAACTGGTCCATATTGAATCGGGCAGTAAAGATATTGAAGGTTTGAATCAAATTGCCAAAGTTGTAAGTGAAAAATTAAAAGCACAAGGCGCAACGGTTGAAGTGATTCAAAGCAATGATGTTTACCGTATGGAAGATACGCCTGAGAAAGTGGGACCTGTGGTCAAGGCAGTTTTTAAGGGCAAAGGCCAATCCAAAATTATGTTGATTGGGCATATGGACACGGTTTACCAAAAAGGGATGTTAAAGAATCAACCATTCCGTATTGAAGGTAATAAAGCGTATGGATTAGGAATTATTGACGACAAACAGGGAATTGCAGCGGGTTTACACATTGTCAATATTTTGAAGAAGTTAAATTACCAAGATTATGGAACATTAACGGTTTTATTTAATTCAGATGAAGAAATCAGTTCACCCGGTTCACGAAAATTAATAACTGAGACAGCACAAAACCAAGATATTGTGCTGTCTTTTGAAGGTGGCGGTAAAGATGGGAATTTACGCTTGGCGACTAGTGGAATTGGAGCTGCATATTTAGATATTAAAGGTAAAGGTTCACATGCCGGTGTAAAACCTGAAGCAGGGGTGAATGCATTGACTGAATTGGCTCATCAGATTGGACAATTACAAGATTTAAGTAATCCCAAAACAGGCTTGAAACTCAATTGGACTGTGGCAAATGCGGGTAAAACACGAAATGTAATCCCTGATCAGGCCACTGCACAAGCAGATGTGCGTGCTTTACAAGTGAAAGACTTTGATCAAGTCGAGAAAGTGCTAGAAGAAAAAGTCAAAAATAAAAAATTGGCGGACAGTCAAGTCGCAGTAAAGTTTGAGGTTCGACGTCCACCTCTAGCAGCCAATGAAAATGCCCACAAGCTTGCAGAAAAAGCCCAAAAAATTTATAAGGATGAATTAGGCTTGGATTTAAAAGTGTCCACTACACCTACCGGTGGGGGAACTGATGCTGCATTTGCCGGATTGAAATCAAAGGCAGCAGTCATTGAGGGCATGGGTTTATCTGGTGATGGAGCTCACTCAGATGCTGCAGAATATATTTTAGTTGATAGTATTGTGCCAAGACTGTATTTAGCGACACGTTTGATTATGGAAGCCTCTAAATAAGCTTTAAAGACATGAAAAAGCCCCGACATCCTGTCGAGGCTTTTTCGTATTTGTTCAAGGTATCACTCCTGTTCTACCTCAGCGTCCTGCTGTGTGTACTTTTATTCTTTTTATTTTAGAAACATCCTGTTTCTGTATGAGTTAAATATAATCTGAACTCAGCCTGATGCATAGCTTTCATTTTCTGCAGTCCATGTAAGTAAAAGCTTACAGTATTGCTTTAAAAATATGCTTCTATGCCCAGATAAGGTCCTTTAAATTTAAGTTTGGTTTCTGCATTTGAACCTTCTTCCAGCTGTATGTCCAAAATACGATAGCCGACTCTGGCACCTACGTCGACCAGCAGGTTATCGATAAAATTATATTTGAGTTCTGCTTGAGCATCGCTAATTTGCTCATCATCCAGCGCAGCAAAACTGGCTTCTGCACGAACACTTAAACCTGTAAAAGGCAGGTTTACCCCGGCCTGGGCATAAAGCATCGGTACGGTACTACTCACATCGAATGTGTCGGTATAGTTTTGTATAATATCTCCGCTTAGACGTTTGGCTCCAAAGCCGACATCGGCATCGACGATATTATCCAGCACTTCGTAATAAAGAATGAAATCTGTATAAGTGAGGTCAATCTGATGGCTATTTACTCCGGCAAGGCTTTGCTCACTGTCAGCTTGTAAATGGCTATGCTTAATTTTGGCATTGGGCAAAAATGGCACCGGATGTTCCAGCGCGACCGAGAACGACAACGCATCATCATCTTCCAGTTGAGCTTGAGGAAGGGAGGATGCCGGTTGAGTTAAATCGGTACTGTAGTTCCAATAATCAATATTGCCTTTGACCGCAATAACATCGGCTTGGGTGGAACTGAATGCGCCCAATCCAAGGGCTAAGCAAAGAATTTTGAATGATTGCATAAAAATCCTGAAGTGATGTGAACTGTTATTTTTGGAAAATCTTTTTCTGAGTTAAATAGAGTGAATCGAGACTCAACTCAGCGCATCATATAGTGAATGCTAAAAAATTGCATCGTTGTTATTTCTCAAAATTAAAGCAAATTTTACCTGGCATAAAATGCAGATGATTTGAAAAATCCAAAGCTGCTTTTTATTGTTGAATTTTTATACAATAAATAAAAATAAGCAGGGTAAATAACCTTAAGTTTTTATATCTAGCTCAGATATTCTTAAAAGTTTGTCAATGAATAATAGGGATAGGCCAAAAATAAGCCGATTAAATGAACATTCGCACTGAATATATTATAAAAAATAGATGCTTTGTAGATAAATTACAGAAACTTCTTTCAAAAATGAGTATTGTTAAATCCATACAAAAGATCGGTCTGAATTGTAATTTTTAACCAAGATTCAATTTCAGACTGATCTGTTTGCATTTGAGAACAATTCACTCAAAAGGTGTAACCTCTAAATCAGACACAAGAATTATTTTTAAAAGGTACTTTTTTGCTCGCGAAATAACCCAGATAACAAGCAGCATTTAAAGATACCTAAGGTTTAGGTGTTTTATGACAGATTCTCGTGAAAACTGGTCATCACGATCCGGCTTTATTATTGCAGCGGTCGGATCGGCTGTCGGTTTAGGTAATATTTGGCGTTTCCCATACGTCGCCTATGAAAATGGCGGTGGCGCGTTTCTTATTCCTTATCTTATTGCTTTAATTACTGCCGGTTTACCGCTTTTATTTCTCGACTATGCCGTCGGGCATAGAAGTAATAGCTCACCTCCAAAAGCCTATCGCAAATTATTCCGTGGCGGTGAAACTCTCGGATGGTGGCAAGTCAGTGTATGTATCATCATTGGTTTGTACTATGCCAGCGTTTTGACTTGGGCAGGCAGTTATGTGTACTTCTCCATTGGGCAGATGTGGGGCAGTGATCCGGAAGGTTTCTTCTTTAAAACCTATTTACAAACCTCTGAAGCTACCGGTTTTGATCCGAGTTTTGTCAGCCATATTTTCTGGCCATTGGCAGGAATCTGGGCCTTAACCTTGGTGATTTTATATGGCGGGGTGAAAAAGGGTGTGGAACTTTCTAACAAGATTTTCATGCCATTATTGTTTGTTTTATTTACTCTTTTAGTGATTCAGTCACTTCGTTTACCTGGTGCGGTAGACGGTCTAAATGCCTTCTTCACGCCAAACTGGTCTGCCATGATGGACTATAAAGTCTGGCTGGCGGCTTATGGTCATACCTTCTTCTCGCTTTCAGTCGGGTTCGGGATTATGGTGACCTACGCTTCCTATTTAAAGCCGAAAACCAATTTAACTGGTTCGGGTTTAATTGTCGGTTTTGCCAATGCTTCAACTGAAATTCTGGCGGGTATTGGTATTTTTGCCGCATTGGGCTTCATGGCATATAGCTCGAACAGCAATGTACAGGATGTGGTGAGTGGTGGTATCGGACTGGCCTTTATTGCCTTCCCTAAAATCATTTCCAGCCTGGGTGCGGGTGCAGACTTGTTCGGTATCCTGTTCTTTACCTCATTGTTTGTTGCCGGTATTTCATCGATGGTGAGTATTCTGGAAGTTCCAATCTCTGCCATGATGGACAAGTTGAAATGGAGCCGTAAGAAAGCGGTAACGATAGTAGGTGGCGGTAGTGCGGTTGTATCAATCGTTTTATTCTCCAGCGTGAACTCGATTAAACTGGTTGATATCATTGATCATTTTATCAATAACATCGGCATTATCGGCGGTGCGTTGATTTCGATTATCAGTATTGCCTGGTTCAAACGTTCAGCTTTGCTGGAAATTCGTAATCACGTCAATGCCATTTCCACGGTACATTTGGGCAAAGGCTGGGATTTCACTTTAACGGTGATTACCTCTTTGATTTTGCTGGTTACTTTGGGAATGACCATCTTTAACTTGTTATTAAAAGGTTATGGTGATTATAGTGTAAGTCTGCAGTGGTTATTTGGCTGGGGCTGCGTGATTTTCTGTGCAGTCATTGCTTTTATTTTGGCTCGCGTTAAAGACCGCTAGGAGAGAAAATATGAATACTTCTGCAATCATCATGATGATTATTTCTATGCTGTTTTTATGGGGTGGATTAATCTTATCCATTCTGCATTTGATGAAAAATCCTGAAGAGCTGGATGAGGTACTTGAAGAAGTGAAAGATCAGCATACTCTTTAAGTCAAAAATTCATCACTGACAAAACATGCAAATGAAAGTCATTATCATCTATGATAATGACTTTCTTGTTTCTAAAGTGGAGCATGGCTATGCACACGATTTTGCAGTATCAGGTTTGGATCGCATTTGCGGTGACCTTTCTGGCAGGATTGGCAACCGTGATCGGTGGTGCGCTGGTTTTATTTTTTAAACAACCGAGTTATCGCTTGCTTTCTTTTGGTCTGGCCTTTTCTGCCGGTGCCATGGTCTATGTTTCACTGACTGAAATCCTGAATAAATCCATTCATTCCTTTAGTCAGGCCTTTGATGCTAAATATGGTTTTGCCTTGGGTACTTTTGCATTCTTGTTGGGGGTCATTTTAGTGTTGCTGCTGGACCATTTTGTGCCAAATCCGCATGAAACCATTGAGCAGACGAACCCGGAAGATATGGATCAGCAACAATTGATGCGTACCGGTTTACTGACCTTATTTGCGATTACTGCGCATAATTTTCCTGAAGGACTGGCGACTTTTTTTGCTACCTTGGAGAGTCCGACGCTTGGTGCTCCTTTAGCGGTTGCCATTGCCATTCATAATATTCCGGAAGGTATTGCAATTGCCCTACCGGTCTATATGGCAACAGGACGTAAAGATCTGGCACTTGGGGCCAGTTTTGTTTCTGCTTTAGCAGAGCCATTGGGGGCTGCACTGGGATATTTTATTCTTGCCCCTTTTATGAGTTTTAGTGTGTATGGCGCAGTATTTGGGGTGATTGGCGGGGTGATGGTATTTTTGGCTCTGGATGAATTATTACCCACAGCCAAACGCTATGCCAAAGGACATGAAACCGTCTATGGCTTGGTCACCGGGATGGCATCCTTGGCGATCAGTTTGGTCATCTTTAAATTTGTCAGTTAAGCCGGTTGCGTACAACAGGCGGAAAAAAGGTGGCTTTAAGCCACCTTTTTTAATGACGTCTTTAAGCCATTTTCTGGATACGGCAATAGAAGAAGCCATCACCACGGCCTACTTGAGGCAGTAATTGGCGACCGTGAATTTGTTCAATTCCCCAATCGGCTTCAATTTTAATTTCTTTGGCATCGGTATGAGTGTTAAAGAAATCGACCATTTGCTGTTCATTTTCTGCTTTTAAAATCGAGCAGGTGATGTAAAGCAAAGTGCCACCGACTTTCAGTTGTTGCCACATATTTTCAAGAATCTGTTTTTGCAACTGAACAGTTTGGGCAATATCGGTCGATTGACGCAATAAGCGGATATCGGGATGGCGGCGCATCACCCCAATTGCAGAGCAGGGCGCATCCAGTACGATACAATCGGCTTGTTCAGGAGCAGTCCAGGTCACCGCATCGGCAGTGATAATTTCCACATGTTTGCCATCTAACAGCAGACGCTCCAGGTTTTCTGAAACACGTTTTAAACGCTTTTCATCCTGGTCAAGGGCAATCAGTTTTTTCGGCTGATATTTCTCTAAAATATGTGCAGTTTTGCCGCCAGGTGCCGCACAGGCATCAATGACGAATTTGCCATTCAGGTTCGGCAATAGCGTTGCGCAAAGCTGGGCATGTTCATCTTGTACGGAAAATCCGCCAGCTTCAAAGCCCGGTAGACTTGGAATGTGTAGGCTTTCGTCCATAACAATGCCGACTTCAGAAATTTCGCAACGATGTGCATCGATGCCTTCATCTTCCAAGATGTCGAGATATTCATCACGGCTGACTTGGCGGGTATTCACACGTAATGTTAAAGGTGCAACCTGTTTCAGTTCATAGCTGAGTTCAGCAAACTGTTCACCCCAATCTTTCTTTAAACGTTTCGCCAGCCAGCTAGGTAAATTAGAGGCATTTTCCAATACGTCATAGAATTGTTCAGATTCGCGTGTAGCACGACGCAAAATGGCATTCACCACGCCACTTAAACTTTCCATGCCCAATTGTTTGGTCGCTTCAACGGTTTCAGAAATCGCGGCATGTGCAGCCACTCGGGTGCACAGCAATTGGTATAAACCGAGGTACAAACAAGTTTCAACCACTTGATTGTCCAGTGGTTTAGAGAGTAATGGTAAAGTCAGTTGTTTCAATGCATGCCATTGACGTAAACAACCCAGTACCAACTCATGGAACAAAGCACGGTCTTTGTCTGACACGATGTTCATTTGCTGCGCCAGCACAGATTGCAGCGATTGACCATTTTGGACAGCCAATAACGTCTTCACCACCTGAGCACGTAAATTAAGGTTTTTGGCTGAGGCGTTGGGAGATTGCTTCATTATAAAATTTGTCCAATAGTCAGTTTTTGGGTTTGTAAAATTTGTACGGCATTGAGCGGCTTGCCACCCGGCCATTGTAAAGCAGTGAGCGTGATTACAGTGTTATTTGCGCAAGCAACCTGTACACCATGTTTGTCAATCGCAATAATTTCACCCGGTTGGGCATTTTCCGCAGTTGCAGTGGATAACTGTGAATTCCAGACCCGCAGGTTGTTTTGTTCATCCAGGCGAATAAAAGCCACTGGCCACGGGTTGAAGGCGCGGATATTACGGTCAATCTGTACGGCATCAATAGACCAGTCAATTTCTGCTTCAGCTT
>NZ_DJDC01000076.1:7358-60773 GCF_002430855.1 Acinetobacter sp. UBA5934
CAATTTCTGCTTCAGCTTTTGACAGTTTATGTGCATACACGGTTAAGGTTTCGTCTTGCACTTCACGTGTCGCTAAATAATGCTGTAATTTTTCTTCTGACTCTAAAACAGCAGCAATGGCTGTTGCACCCTGTTCAGCCAGTTTGTCATGTAAAGTTGCAGAAGTATCGTTTGCTTCAATAGGACAAAGGGTTTTATACATCATGTCGCCTGTATCCAAGCCAGCTGCCATTTTCATGATGGTCACGCCAGTCTCGGCATCGCCTGTGGCAATGGCACGCTGAATCGGAGCTGCACCGCGCCAGCGCGGCAACAGGGAACCATGAATGTTGAGACAGCCATATTTAGGGGTGTCTAAAACCACTTGCGGCAAAATCAAACCATAGGCGGCAACCACCATCACGTCGGCATTTAAGGCAGCCAGTTCTGCTTGCGCGGCCAAGCCTTCTTCAGTTGAAGATTTAAAGTGAAGTGGTTGGTAGACTGGAATATTATTTTCTAAAGCCAGCTGCTTTACTGCAGACGCTGTCAGTTTTTGTCCACGCCCAGCTTTGCGGTCCGGTTGAGTATAGACCGCAACAATGTCATGTTCGGTTTTAAGCAGTGCAGCCAATGCTGTGGCGGCAAATTCTGGGGTACCCGCAAAGATGATTTTCACACATGAAATTCCAAATAAACTTAACGTATTATAAGGCAAAAACTGAGTGAGACCTAAGGTCCTCTATAGGTAGTTATAAGCTGTTGAAACTCAGATATTTATCAGAAGATAATAACTAAAAAATCTGCTTTAAATCATAAAATTAATAAAATAAAGTAATGCAAAATTAAAAAATTATTCATGGAAGTTTTGTATTTAATTCACTGCTATGGCGTTATATTAGTTTTCAGTATCAGTTTATTTTATATGAATCATTGAAACATCAATAGATTTATCTCATAAAACAGCCTGCTTATCGGACTTTGCAAAACAGTAAGCTGTAGTAAGATAGATCTCTATTTCAACTGATTTAGCGTTATATATCAGTATCATTCAGCCAGATTGAATCCTAGAATTCATTTCGAGCACAAACTTTGTTGGAAATACACAATGCCTGACTATCGTTCAAAAACATCGACACACGGAAGAAATATGGCTGGCGCACGTGGCCTATGGCGTGCAACAGGTATGAAAGATGAAGATTTTGGTAAACCGATTATTGCGGTAGTCAACTCTTTCACCCAGTTTGTACCGGGTCACGTCCATTTGAAAGACTTAGGTCAGCTGGTGGCACGTCAAATTGAAGCGTCAGGCGGTGTAGCCAAAGAATTCAATACCATTGCTGTGGATGATGGCATCGCAATGGGTCATGACGGCATGCTGTATTCATTGCCTTCACGTGACCTGATTGCGGATTCAGTCGAGTACATGGTCAATGCCCATTGTGCCGATGCGATGGTGTGTATCTCGAACTGTGACAAGATCACCCCAGGCATGTTGATGGCATCTATGCGTCTGAACATTCCGGTAGTTTTTGTCTCTGGCGGTCCAATGGAAGCGGGTAAAGTTAAAATCCGCGGCAATGAAAAAGCCATTGACCTGGTCGATGCCATGATTGTTGCGGCAGATGACAGCTTCACCGATGAAGAAGTCGCTGAATACGAACGTTCAGCTTGCCCAACCTGTGGTTCATGTTCAGGTATGTTTACCGCGAACTCGATGAACTGTTTGACTGAAGCATTAGGTTTATCGCTTCCGGGCAATGGTTCAACGCTGGCAACACATGCCAACCGTAAAAAATTATTTGAAAAAGCTGGCCAATTGATTGTTGAATTGGCGAAGCGTCATTATGAGCAGGAAGATTACAGCATCTTGCCACGTTCAATCGCAACCAAAGCTGCGTTTGAAAATGCGATGACTTTAGACATTTCCATGGGTGGTTCGACCAATACGGTTCTGCATTTACTGGCAGCAGCACATGAAGCCGAAGTTGACTTTACCATGACCGACATCGACCGTTTGTCGCGTAATGTGCCGGTATTATGCAAAGTTGCGCCAGCGAAACAGGACATCCATATGGAAGATGTACACCGTGCCGGTGGCATCATGTCAATCTTGGGCGAGTTAGATCGCGCGGGCTTGCTGGATACTTCTGTTCCAACCGTCCATGAAAAAACTTTAAAAGATGCCTTGGACAAATGGGACATCATCCGTACTGAAGATGAAGAGGTGTATCAATTCTTCAAATCAGCGCCAGGCGGTGTACCAACGCAGACGGCATTCTCGCAAGACCGTTATTATGCACGCTTAGATGGCGACCGTGACAATGGCGTGATCCGTAATGCAGCCAATGCCTTCTCGCAAGACGGTGGTCTGGCTGTGCTTTACGGCAACATCGCGCTAGAAGGCTGTATCGTAAAAACAGCGGGTGTGGATGATTCAATCCTGAAATTCAACGGGACTGCACGTGTCTTTGAAAGCCAGGATGCTGCGGTTGAAGCGATTCTTGGCGGCAAAATCACTGCGGGTGATGTCGTGGTAATTCGCTATGAAGGTCCACGTGGTGGTCCGGGTATGCAGGAAATGCTGTATCCAACCAGTTACTTAAAATCGAAAGGTTTGGGTAAAGACTGCGCACTGTTAACTGATGGCCGTTTCTCTGGTGGTTCTTCAGGTCTTTCAATCGGTCACGTGTCGCCTGAAGCAGCTGAAGGTGGTGCAATTGGTCTGGTGGAAGATGGCGACCGTATCGAAATTGATATTCCAAACCGTACCATTCACCTGGCAGTGGATGATGCCACCATGGCAACGCGCCGTGAAGCACAAGAAGCCAAAGGTTGGCAGCCTGCCGAACAGCGTCCGCGTAAAGTGTCTAAAGCACTGAAAGCGTATGCGATGCATACCACCAGTGCTTCGAAAGGTGCGGTACGTGATATCTAATTTGTAATTTTATAGATTTAAAAAGCACTCCAAATGGAGTGCTTTTTTATTATTAGTATCAAAACATAAAAGCTCAGAAAAATGTTGATACGTAGAATGCGACAGGATGTCGCACGTTTGCCCGTATGGCAGGGATGCCATATCGGGTAAACAAAGGGATTTTGTTTACTTTTGGCCCATCAAAAGTAAAGTTTGCCTACACAACGAAAAGTAGATAATGCACGTAATAGTGGGGCTGTATGGAATCAACAGTTATTAGATTTGATCTGACCTTGACCACCTACTTTTTTTTGTGAATATCAAATGTCAGAAAATAGTTAATTGCTATATTGCACTGTTTTATTTCTATACAATAAATACAGAATAATTTGCCAAAGACTAAAGCTTAAAATCAGTCATCGCCCAGGAAGAAAATAATGAGTAAAGATAATATCCGCGAGCATTCCGCACCGGTGTATGAAGGTATTGAAAATGCACCGGCTCGTTACATGATGCGTGCCACAGGTTTTAAAGATGCCGATTTTGAACGTGCATTTATTGGAATTGCCTCGACTTGGGCCAATGTCACGCCTTGTAATATGCATATTGATGGACTGGCACGTGAAACCGAAAAAGGCGTAAATGCCGCAGGCGGTAAAGGCATTATTTTCAATACCATTACCATTTCTGATGGGATCTCAAATGGTACTGAGGGAATGAAATATTCCTTGGTGTCACGTGAAATTATTGCCGATTCGATTGAAGCCGTCGTCGGCTGTCAGGCCTATGATGGTGTGATTGCGATTGGCGGCTGTGACAAAAATATGCCGGGCTGCATCATGGGCTTGGCGCGTTTAAACCGTCCGGGTCTGTTTATTTACGGTGGAACCATCAAGCCAGGTGCTGGTCATACTGATATGATCTCTGTATTTGAAGCCGTCGGTCAGCATGCCAAAGGCGAGATTAACGAAATTCAGGTCAAGCAGATTGAAGAAGTCGCATTGCCGGGCCCGGGTTCCTGTGGCGGGATGTATACCGCCAATTCGATGGCCTCTGCGATTGAAGCACTCGGTATGAGCTTACCGGGTTCATCGGCTCAGGAAGCAGTGTCAGACGAAAAGCTGCTTGACTGTAACCGAGCGGGTGAGGCGGTAATGAACCTGCTACGTTTGGATATCAAACCGCGTGACATCATGACCAAGGCAGCATTTGAAAATTCCATTAAAGTGCTGATTGCACTCGGTGGCTCGACCAATGGCGTACTGCATTTATTGGCCATGGCTCATACTGCCGGCGTTGAACTCACTCTGGACGATTTTGTGCGGATTGGCAAAGACATTCCGGTGGTAGCCGATGTGCGTCCATCAGGGAAATATTTAATGTCTGAGCTGATTGCCATTGGCGGTATTCAGCCGCTGATGAAACGTATGCTGAACGCAGGCATGTTGGATGGTTCCTGCTTGACTGTGACCGGTAAAACGCTGGCGGAAAATCTGGCAGATGTAGAAGATTATCCAGAAGGTCAGCAAATCATTCTGCCATTTGATGCCCCAATTAAAAAAGACTCGCATCTGGTGGTATTAAAAGGCAACTTGTCACCGACCGGTGCAGTGGCAAAAATTACTGGTAAAGAAGGGCTATATTTTGAAGGGCCGGCACGCGTGTTTGAAGGTGAAATTGGTGCCATGCGCGGGATTCTGGATGGTGAGGTACAGGAAGGTGAAGTGGTGGTAATTCGTGGCGAAGGCCCTAAAGGTGGACCGGGGATGCCAGAGATGCAGAAAACCACTTCTGTCATTAATGGAAAAGGTTTAGGAAAGTCTGTTGCGCTGCTCACTGATGGGCGTTTTTCCGGCGGTAGTCATGGCTTTGTAATTGGTCACGTGACCCCGGAAGCCTATGAAGGTGGCCCGATTGGTCTGGTTAAAAATGGCGATAAAATTTCCATTAATGCTGAAACCCGTGAAATGACATTGCATATTTCCGATGAAGAGCTGGCAGCGCGTAAAGCGGCATGGGTTAAGCCTGAACCGAATTATCGTTACGGCGCTTTGGCGAAGTTTGCCAAATTGACTACAGGTGCTGAAAAAGGGGCAGTTACGGATCTAAATTTAGATGTATAATTGATCATTACCTAACAAATTGTTATAAACCCTTGTAGCACACAAGGGTTTTTTTTCGAGGCTGATCTCATGTCACTGTTACGCCGTTGGTTTGATCCACTCCGATCGCGTTGGTTTTACCAAAAGCCGACTCGTCAGGTGGTGTTATCTACGGAGCAGGGTTTAAGCATCCACTTACGTCTGGATGATGTCTATAGCTATCTGGCTGCACAGCAGTTACCTGAACTTGAAGAAATCTTAAGTGATGAGATCAAACCTCTAAAGGTGATTATTTCCAGTCGAACGGCAGAACCTCCGAACAACATGTCGAAAATGGAGTGGCAAAATTACTGCCTCAACGATGCCAAAATTCTATCCAAACAGCATCGCTTTAGTTTTCATGAAACCCCGGAACAACCGCCACTTGAAGCTATAGCACAAGCAGAAACGATTTTGCGCAATACGCCCTTACGCGGACAGGATTTCCTGTATTTACTTGAAGATGTATTCCACATGCTGTGGCAAAAACAGTATGGGAAATTACGTACCTTGCACGCTATGGCCAGCCGCCATCATCAAGCGCAAAACTTCCCGGAACGAATTTTTAACGATGCCGAAGTGCTGGCCAGTTATTTTGAATTTGGCGAAAGGAAGTATCATGCAGTAGATGATTTACTGCGCCTGACCCGCCGTTTAAAACAACAAAAATTGCTTACCGGCAATCCGATTTTCCTGATTAATCATATTGAATGGCGCGAGCATCTGATTTCTGACGCAGAAGAACTGAATGAAATTCAGGCGCTGGACCCGGAGCTGGATTTATATATTGCCCTGGAAGACCCGATCTCCTGGCTATTATTGGCTTATATTAAGGAAGAACTGGCCAATTTTTATAATATTCACCTCAATGTTTATCCGCTGTCTTATCATGGCCGCGATTTCTTTGACTGGGGGCTGGCCACCCGCCTTTCCAAACGGACGGAAGTGAAATTTACTCCATTCTGCCGTCCTACCCAGCAGGCCACTTTCGACATGGCACAACTGTTTTATAGCGTGCCTGAAGAGCAGCGGGTCGAAGCCATATACCGCATTTTGCAAGCGGTCTGGACCAAAGGCAAAGATCTTTCCTTTAAGTCACATTTTGATCAGATTAAGCGTGATCTAGAGATTAATGAACTGAGCACTGAAGATATCACTGCCAAATTGAAAGAAAATGACATACTCTGTGAAATGAAATCTCAACCAGATTTTCCAGTGCTTGAACTGCGCATTGACGGGCAAAGTTATGTATTTAATAGCTTGTACCGAGTCTGGATGATTGAGAGTATTTTTAGTAATGTTTTAGAAGACAAATATAAAAGTGAAAATGATGATATCAAAGATGAAGAAAGAGAAATGTGAGTCTTTAGAACAAGCCCGTGCAAAGATTGATGTCATTGACGCAGCGCTCATTGACATGATTGCGACCCGTCAATTTTATGTCGATCAGGCTGCGCGTTTTAAGCGTACTGTACAGGATGTGCAGTCACCTGAACGAGTAGAGCAGGTGATTCAGAAAGTGCGTGCACAAGCCCTAGATTTGGGCACCGATCCTGACTTGGTAGAGCATTTATATCGTGAAATGATCCAGCGTTTTATTCAACGTGAGTTAAAAGAGATTCGACCGTAATTTTCTTGCCTGTTATATCAAGTTAATTAGCAAAATAAAAAAGACACCTGAAAAGGTGTCTTTACCGGGCGGCTTATCGATTAAGCCAGTCGGTAATAAGTGTAGGTCACGCGGTCATTTTTATAAACGGCATGGCTGTTTTGGCGGAAATCAGAAACCCATTGACGACCGGTATACGCAGCAATATGGCCATAAATGTGTTTTTGAGTTCTATTGATAATATAAATATCGCCTTCTTTGGGATTATCAAAAGAGGGATTGATTTTTTTATAGCCAATCGTCTGGAGGGTATTTCCCCAATCCGCAGCTGCGACAGGGTGATTTAAAATCCGAGCGCCAGCAGACTGGAGTGCAATCCGGATGCTTCGAGCACATTTTTTAGTACTGGTCGCCGAGGAAATGCTATGTAACTTTTGCGTGAATTTACGCACATCGAGATAGGGAATACCTTTATTTTTGGAGTTTTTGGCGCCTGAACCTGCCTGATGTTTCTGGAAATTTTGGGAGATTACCGCAGTATTCTGATCCGCAGTATTAATCATATTGCTATGATGTCCATCATAAATCATTCTTAAATCTCTACCTTATCTTCAATTACTTTTAGAAAAAAATAGACAGCATTTTTCAGAACTAAAACCCGAATATTTTTTCTCTAACTCTCAATAGTGAAATGCTATATCATTACATAGCCTATTCATGCGAAGGGCGTACTTTAAAGAGGTTTTGTCTAAAAATCCACCCAATTTAGGCTAAAAAAAGATCAATTTTGAGTAAAAAAAGCACTAAAATTGTCAAAATCCGGGCAGAAAATGAACTTAAGATAGCTCATAAATCATACAGTTAAGCCAGACTTAATAATGTGTTATTAA
This sequence comes from Acinetobacter sp. UBA5934, assembly GCF_002430855.1. Lineage (NCBI taxonomy): Bacteria > Pseudomonadati > Pseudomonadota > Gammaproteobacteria > Moraxellales > Moraxellaceae > Acinetobacter > Acinetobacter sp. UBA5934. The sequence goes on from NZ_DJDC01000076.1 coordinate 14,895, forward strand.
TTGATGGAATTTTTATGTAAACATGCAATTAATTGCTCAATTGTTAATCAAAAATTAACATTTTGTCATATTTGCAGTCCTTTTTTTAACATTTCTGCCCCCTCTAAAAGGCCTCAATTTATTCTTGAGGCTTACTCTGGAAAACAGTGATTTTTAAAGTGCTCAGAGTCGCCTATGATCAGCTTAAAATTTAACGGGTGCTCAATATGATTGGCTTTGTGATTGGGGTGTTTGCCATTGCAGGCATGATTAAAGGCACCATTGGACTGGGTTTGCCTGCGGTTTCCATGGGCTTGCTGACGATTTTTATCAGTCCCTTTCAAGCAGCCACCTTGTTGATCGTACCGTCAATGGTCACCAATTTCTGGCAACTGTTTGCCGAAGGGCATGTGCTGAAACTGGTTCGTCGCTTTTGGCCACTGTTGCTGGGCATTGTGGTCGGTTCTATCTGGAGTATTTTTCCAACCCTGGGACATGGCGAGTTTCAGAGTGAGGCGCTGCTCGGCGGAATGCTGGCCTTATATGGCTTGTACGGTCTATTTGCCAAGAACATGCCCAATCTGGCTGCATATGAAAAATGGTTGTCTCCGATGATGGGTTATCTGGGCGGGGCACTGACAGTCGCTACCGGTGTGGTCGTCATTCCTGTAGTGCCTTACTTGCAATCGCTGCATCTCAAACGGGATGATCTGGTGCAGTCGCTCGGTCTGGCCTTTACTATCTCCACGATTTGTCTGGCAGTATTTTTACATCAGAATCCGGTGGAAAATATTCCCATGGACTATAAGATGTCATTTATTGCCCTGCTTCCGGCCCTAGTGGGAATGTGGCTGGGAACCAAAATTCGCTATCGCATTCCTGAACAAAAATTTCGTAAAGTATTCTTTTGTGGCCTGGTCATTTTTGGCGGTTATATGGTACTGCATCAGTTTGGCCTGCTTTAAAGTTAGTATTAAAACAATCTGCCCCCGTGTTTTTAACTTAATAATCTGGATTTTTGTGAAACTAAAAACTGGCTGAAATGTTGATAAGTAACCGGCAAGGCATCAAAGTTTTTTGCTGCCAATAACAGCTTGCGATTGGCCCAGTCACCAGTCAGTTCAATTTGCTGAAAAGGATAAACCGACTTTAAACGATTAGCTGCACGTTTCGGCATAATGGCAATTCCGACGCCATTAGCAACCACCTGAGCAATCGCAGCAAAATTGGGTAAACGTAAACGGTACTGAATCGCACAGCCCAGTAATTTGGCTTGGGTTTCAATCGATTGCTGCAAGGAATGATATTGCATTAAACCGACAAAGGGATAATGCAGCACATCGGCTAATTGCAGGGTAGATTGCTGCTGCAGTTCATGATCTATGGGGCAAATCAGCACCAAAGGATCATCGGAAAACTCGAGGGTCTGTAACTTTTTTGAATTGAAAAAACCTGAAATCAAGCCGAGCTGGGCGTTGCCATTTTCCAGAGCCTGAATAATATCGTTACTTTCCGCTTCTTTTAAATCAATCTGGATATTGGGATTTTCAAGCAAATAAGAGGGTAAAAGCTGTGGAAGATACTCACTTTGAGCCGAGGAATTACACCACAGCGTCATTTCACTTTGTGCACCTGTAGCGAAGGGCAGCATCTGTTGTTGCAATTGTTGCGCTTGGTGAACCAGCATCTGCGCCTGCGTGGCAAACACCTGTCCGGCAAGGGTCAGTTTGACGCCGGAAGCATGCCGGGTAAATAAATGCACCGCAAACTGCTGTTCAATTTTTTTAATCCGTTCACTGGCGGCTTGCAGCGAAATGGCAGAGCGTTCTGCACCTTTGGTCAAGCTGCCCGTATCTACAATATTCAAGAAAAGTTGCAAATCAAAAAAGTCGAGACGCATCTGCTGAGTCTGTTCAGTGAAATTTAACTCATCATACTAAAATTTATTCAGCTTCAGACATAAAAAAAGCAGCCTGAAGGCTGCCTGAAAATTTGTCTTTATATTTATGATTTATCGCCCAGGCTAAAGAACCAGTTCAGGATGAGGGCTGCAAATGTAGCGGTGCCAATACCACCGAGGTTAAAGCTGCCGAATTGCAGGGCAAAGTCACCAGTACCTAAAATAATGGTCACCGCAGCCACCATCAGGTTTTTGTTTTTAGAGAAATCAACCTTGTTTTCAATCCAAATTTTGGCTCCGGCAATGGTAATTAAACCGAAGACCACAATCGAGGCACCGGTTAAAATCGCAGTCGGAATGGTGTGAATGATCGCACCAAATTTTGGTGAAAGTCCCAAGAAAACTGCAAAGATACCGGCAAAGACAAAAATGATGGTCGAATAGACACGTGTTACGGCCATCACGCCAATATTTTCACCATAGGTGGTCATGCCCGGAGCACCGACACCACCCGATAAAGTCGTTGCAAGACCATCGGCCACGAAGGCTTTGCCAATATGCGGATCAAGGTTTTCACCAGTCATGGCACCGACAGCTTTAATATGCCCCAAGTTTTCAGCCACTAAAATCAAGGCAATGGGTGCAATAATTAGCATGGCGTTGAAGTCAAAGACTGGAGAGTGGAAGGTTGGAATACCAAACCAATCGGCTTGCTGAATTGGCGCAAAATTAATTGGTGTGCCATGTCCCATCACATTGGAAACAATGTAATAGATCAGGTAAGCCAGTAATAAACCAATCAATAACAGCAGACGTTGCAGCAGGCCTTTGGTAAATACCGCAATCGAGCCCATGCACATTACGGTGACCAGTGACATCCACATATTAAAGTTATTACCCGCCACGCCTTTAACCGTCACCGGTGCCAAATTCAGGCCGATGATCATGACCACAGCGCCGGTCACTACAGGTGGCATGAGTTTTTCAATCCATTTGGTGCCGGTTGCCATCACAATAAAACCAAAAATGGCATAAAGCACACCACAGGCCATAATACCGCCAGCAGCCAAGGCCAGATTGGCATTGGGTGCACCTGTACCCGAAGCGGCATAACCCGTTGCCGCAATCACCACCCCAATAAAGGCAAAGCTGGACCCCAGATAACTCGGTACTCGACCTCCGGTCATCAGGAAAAATAGAATGGTACAGATCCCTGACATTAAAATGGCCAGATTCGGATCAAAACCCATCAGGAAAGGTGCAAGAACGGTCGCACCAAACATGGCAAAAGCATGTTGTACGCCCAAAACCACACTTTGTGCAGGCGGAAGGTATTCATTGGTACCTACAGGACGTGCATCGATACTGCCTTCGTACGGGCGCCATTTGGGAAACCAATTGGACATTTTTTGAGCACTCTAAAGATAAATTGTGCACATCATACGCTTCTTTTTTGGAAGATTTAATCATTGAAACAAAATTTTGTTCAAACTAATGCTATGACTTTTCAAACGTTTTTACCATATGGTAAAAATTTTACTATTTAAAAAATAATGCTAAATCAACAGCTAATCACTATGAAGATGTTTCAATTTATTCATAAGTATTTCTTATTTTAGTTATAAAAAATACCAGGAAACTTTTGACCATATGGTTAAAAAAAAGCACATTACGAAAATGTGCTTTTTCTGGGGAAAATCAGGACTTAACCGGTATTACGCAGTCCGGCAGCAATTCCTGCAATACTCACCATCAAGGCATGATCGACCGGGGTATGTTCGGCCTGACATTCGGCCAGATAGCGACGGCGGCGTTTCATCAGTTCGGCCTGCAATAAATGTAGCGGCAATAAATATGGTTTACGCACTTTCATGGACTGATCCAGTACTTCATTGCTACTGAGCAGTTTGGATTCGCCTTTTAGAGCCAACAAGGTCTGTACTGCATCTTTTAAGCGCTGACGCAGTTCGTTGCCGAGAACTTTTAAATCTTCATCATCGGTCAAATGTGATTCGTAATAGAGTGCCACATGACCATCGGCTTTAGACAGCACCATTTCCAGCATATCAATCAGGGTCTGGAAATAAGGCCATTGTTGCAGCATCTCATCCAGCAGCTGTTTTTGTCCCTGATCAAGCACCTGATTAATTGCAGCCCCGGTACCTAACCAGGCCGGAAGCATCAAACGGATTTGGGTCCAGGCAAATACCCAGGGAATGGCACGTAAAGATTCAATTCCCCCACTGACTTTACGTTTTGCCGGTCGTGAACCGAGTGGCAGCATTTGCAATTCAAGTTCCGGTGTAACCGTACGCAGGTATTTTACAAAATACGGATTTTCACGCACGGTTTGACGGTAGACCTGTACCGATAAATCGGTCATGGTATGCATCAATTGACGCCATTCATCTTTAGGCACTGGCGGGGGAAGCAAGGTGGCTTCTAAAGTAGCTGCGGTATAAATTTCCAGGTTTTGCAGGGCAATGCCTTCCAGACCAAACTTGAAGCGAATCATCTCGCCCTGTTCAGTCACGCGAATGGCACCGGAAATTGAGCCTGGCGGTTGTGAAAACAGCGCTTGCTGGGTCGGTGCGCCGCCCCGGCTGATCGAGCCGCCGCGACCATGGAATAAAGTCAGTTGTACAGCATGCTTTTGTGCAACCGCAGTCAGCTCTTCCTGTGCACGGTACTGCGCCCAGTTGGCCGACATAAATCCGGCATCTTTGGCAGAATCTGAATAGCCAATCATCACTTCATGTTTGCCCTGAATATGCTGTTTGTACCAATGCATATTGAACAGGGTATTCATGGTTGCGGCTGCGCCGTCCAGATCTTTCAGCGTTTCAAATAATGGCACGACTCGCAGCGGATGTTTGATGCCCGCTTCTTTTTGCAGCAGTAACACGGCCAAAACATCGCTCGGATATTCCGCCATGGAAATAATATACGCGCCCAGAGACTCGCTCGGCTGTTCAGCCAGCGTGCGCATGGTGGCAAAGACTTCTTGCACATCCGGATGTTCAATCAGGCTTTGTTTCGGCTCATTTAAATGTTTAGGCAATAACGGACGTTTGCTTTGTAATTCCTGTAGCAAGAAATTTTGGCGCGCCTGTTCAGTCCAGGTTTCAAAATTGCCTAATCCTAAATATTCGGTAATCGCGGAAATGGCCTGGCGATGCCGTCCGGATTCCTGACGGATATCCAGTTTCAGCAATTCAATGCCAAAGCAGTTGACGCGATGGATAAAATCAAGCAGTTTGCCATTGGCAATTTCAGGCAAGTTGCAGGCAATCAGTGAGCGGTAACACAGCAATAAAGGCTGTAATAATTCATCTTTACTTTTAATCACCAGACGCTCATCGGCATCTTGCCCATGCAGTTTTTGCGCCAGCCAGTGACGGGTGGCTTTGAGGCGTTCTCGGGTATCGCGCAGATATTCACGGTATGGTTCGGGATGCGACTGACCGAGTGCCTGCATCAGTTCATCGCTTGCATTTTGAATCGACAGTTCCCAGCGCAGGTCTTCAATATCGCGCAAGTATAAATCTGCTGCTTTCCAACGCGATAACCACAGTACTTCCTGGGTAATGTTATGCGTGACATTCGGGTTACCATCACGGTCACCGCCCATCCAGGAGGCAAAGCGAACCGGAGCAACATTTAAAGGTAAGCGTTGACCACAGTGCTCTTCAACCATTTCATCCAGTTCGCGGATGAATTTGGGAATGGCATTCCACAGCGTTTGTTCAATGGTGGTAAAGCCCCATTTGGCTTCATCGACTGGAGTGGGGCGGTGCTGGCGGATCTCATCGGTCTGCCATGCAGAACAAATCAGCTGTTTCAGTTCTTCTAATACGGTTTTGCGCTCACGTGGGGTCAGTTTTTGCTGATCGGCCTTAAACAGGCAATCATTAATATCATCATATTTTTGAATTAAGGTACGACGGCTCACTTCGGTTGGATGTGCAGTCAACACCAGTTCAATATTCAGCTCACAGATTTGCTTGAATAAGGTATCGGCTGAAATTTCGTGATCTTTAAACTTTTGGAACAGGTGATCGAGCGGATTGGGAGACGGTGCATTCTCATCAAATTCGCTTTGACGGCGGCTGCGTACCACATTGTACTGTTCAGCAATATTGGCAAAGTTCAGAAAGTGGGTAAATGCACGGGTCAGTGGAAGAATTTCTTCATCTTCCAGGCTTAAAAAAAGTTGTTCAAGCTGTTTTTCTGCTTCCACTTGACCATCACGCGCCCCTTTAGACAGGGCACGAATCTGTTCGACCTGATTAAACAAATCTTGTCCTGCATGTTCCTTGAGGGTTTCTCCCAGTAGGTTCCCAAGTAAGCGTACGTCCTCACGCAGTGGAGCATCAATTTGTTGAATCATTTTTTTCATTCTCCTAGGCTTCTCTTTTGAATATACCCCGATTCAATGACATTCCAAGTAGGGGGCAGACAAAAGTCGGTAATCTTTTGCTGCTAAAACTAGCAATTCATCTACCGTTACAGCGCTTAGGAAAATACAACAGTGGGCTTTAAGGCTTTTTTTGATATTTCAGCATAAAGATTTCAATGCTGTTCAAGAGAATCTGCTGTTTGTCTTCGGCCGTAGGCACTTCGCGAACCCCAAGCAGCACTTCATGATGGCGCATGCCAAACAATAACGACACGATCAGCAGGGTCAGTGTTCTTAATTCCTCAGCTTGAATAAAACCTAGATCAATCGCCTGTTGAAAGAAGTTTTCCCAAACTGCATTCATGCGCAGATGTGAAGCTTCATAAAATTTTTGTGCCAGTGGATTTTGTTCTGCTGCCAGTTCGATTAATAACCGTTCCAGTTTGATGGCTTCAGGTAAATTGCTGATATTCAGCGCCAGCTCGCAGGCATGTACGAAGGCATGATGAAAATCACTGTTTGGCTGCAAATTGAACGGGCGAGCATTGATCAGTTCATCGCAGGTGGCGGCAATCGCGCAGGCAAACAAGTTGGCTTTGTCCTGAAAGTGATTGTATACCGTCAGTTTGGTCACACCGGCTTCTTGCGCAATCTGGTTCATGCTGGAACCCTGATAACCACATTTCAAAAATAAGCTTTTTGCCGCATTTAAAATACGCTGTTTTTTTTCTAAGTCCTTGGGACGGCCCACATTTATTTGCACAATTTTTTCCAAAAAAATGAAAAAGGTCATTGTATTGACCTGATTATTATAATTACTGTACCAGTCAGTATATTAATTAAAAAATGATCAATTTAAGATATTGCTTATTTTGCCCTAAAAAACATTTTGAGATAAGAGCGAACTTCATGAGCACAGTAAAGATTGCAGTAAAAACCGCCCTTGCCAGCATGATGATTATTTGCAGTGTGACTTTATTGGGGTGCAGCACGGATGCAACCGAAACAGAACAAGTCCCCTTTGTGATGGTCACTCAGCCCAACAGTACCCACAATGAGCAGAAAAGTTACGCTGGAGATGTGCAGGCGCGTCAGCAAACAGCATTGGCCTTTCGGGTGGGTGGACAAATTACCGAACGTTATGTCGATGTAGGCGATCAGGTCAAAGTGGGGCAAGTGCTGGCAAAACTGGATGTTAAAGATGCACAGCTGCAACTCAATGCCGCAAAAGCTCAACTGGAAAGTGCCCAATCGGCAGCAAAAATTGCCGCAGATGAACAGCAGCGCTTTAAGCAGTTACTGCCGATGAATGCGGTGAGCCGCTCACAATATGATGCTGTGGATAATCAGTATAAATCGGCGCTGTCGGCACTGAAACAGGCGCAATCCAATTATGAAGTCACTCGTAACCAGACTAGCTATAACCAGCTGATTGCCAATAAAAATGGCGTGATTACGGCACGTAATATTGAAGTCGGGCAGGTGGTTGCAGCAGGGCAGGCCGCTTATCAGATGGCGATTGCGGGTGATCGTGAAGTGGTGATTGGAGTGCCGGAACAGGCCATTTCAGAGATTAAAGTCGGTCAGGCGGCATGGGTGACCTTGTGGTCTATAGCTGAAGATAAATTTGCCGGCTATGTACGTGAAATTTCTCCGGCAGCCGATCAGTCGCGGACCTTTAGTGTCAAGGTGGCTTTACGGGAAGGCAACGCTGCCATCCAGCTGGGACAAAGTGCCCGGGTATTTTTTAACCATACACAAAACAATGTTTTGAGTGTGCCTTTGTCCAGTGTTTCGGCCAATGGTCAGCAGGCCTATGTCTGGGTGGTAAAACCGGATCAAACCATTCATAAAGTAGCGGTGACTTTAGGTGCTTACGGTCGTGACAGCGTGCCGGTCTTGTCCGGTTTGCAGGCAGATGATTATGTGGTGATTGGCGGCGTGCATTTATTGCGTGAAAAACAAAAAATTCAGCCGATTGACCGGGAAAATCGTGCCGTGAAAATTCAGCCAGGAGCTGCATCATGAATTTAGGCAGCAACTTTAACCTGTCGGAATGGGCACTGAAAAATAAAGGCCTGATCCTTTATTTCATGCTGCTGTTAGGTATTGTCGGGATTATTTCCTATTCCAAACTGGCACAAAGTGAAGATCCACCTTTTACCTTTAAGGTGATGGTGATTCAGACTTATTGGCCGGGAGCAACCGCGCAAGAAGTGTCCTTGCAGGTGACCGATCGCATTGAAAAAGAATTGATGAGCACCGGCAACTACGAACGCATCATGGCCTATTCGCGTCCCGGCGAATCACTGGTGACGTTTGTTGCCAAAGATTCGCTGCGCTCCAGTCAAATTCCAGATGTGTGGTATCAGGTGCGTAAAAAAGTGGGGGATATCAAACAGCAACTGCCGAATGGTGTGCAAGGCCCTTTCTTTAACGATGAATTTGGCGATACCTTCGGAAATATCTATGTCCTGACCGGCAAAGGTTATGATTATGCTGTATTGAAGGAATATGCTGACCGTTTGCAGTTACAGTTACAGCGCGTCAAGGACGTTGCGAAAGTCAATCTGGTGGGGCTGCAAGACCAGAAAATCTGGATTGAGCTGTCCAATACCAAGGCGGCACAACTGGGCATTCCGGTCACCGCCATTCAGCAGGCACTCCAACAACAAAATACTGTGGCCAGTGCTGGCTTCTTTGAAACAGGCACCGACCGTATTCAGATGCGCGTTAGCGGCCAGCTGCAAAGTGTCGATGAACTCAAGCAAATGCCGCTGCTGGTGGCAGGCAAAACCATTCAGCTGGGTGATGTGGCCGAGGTCTATCGTGGCTTTAGCGAGCCGGCCCAGCCTCGGATGCGTTTTATGGGTGAAAACGGTATCGGCATTGCCGTATCCATGCGTAAAGGTGGAGACATTCTGGCTTTAGGTAAAAATCTGGAAACTGAATTTGCCCATTTGCAAAAGTCATTGCCCTTGGGCATGGAACTGAAAAAAGTTTCTGATCAACCGGTTGCCGTAAAGCGCAGCGTAAATGAATTCATGCAAGTGCTGGCAGAAGCAGTGATTATCGTGCTATTGGTCAGTTTCTTCTCACTGGGTTTTCGTACCGGACTGGTGGTGGCATTTTCCATCCCACTGGTTTTAGCGATGACCTTTGCTGGCATGAACCTGTTTGATGTCGGATTGCATAAAATTTCCCTGGGTGCCTTGATTCTGGCACTGGGTTTATTGGTCGATGATGCCATTATCGCCATCGAGATGATGGCCATCAAAATGGAGCAGGGCTATAGCCGGCTAGAAGCCGCAGGTTTTGCCTGGAAAACCACAGCTTTTCCAATGCTGACCGGAACCTTGATTACTGCCGCCGGCTTTTTACCGATTGCCACTGCCGCATCCAGTACCGGTGAATATACCCGTTCCATTTTCCAGGTAGTGACGATTGCTCTGGTGGTGTCCTGGGTTGCTGCGGTACTGTTTGTACCGTATCTGGGTGATAAGTTGCTGCCAGATTTCAATAAAGACCTGATTCAAAAAGCACCGTGGTACCAGCGCTTATGGGCCCGTTTGCGCAAGCAGCCAGAGCCTCAGCCGGTCGTGCATCATGCCGGTGAACATCATGATCCTTATCAAACCAGGTTTTATCAAAACTTTAGAGCTTGGGTGAGTAAATGTATTACTTACCGTAAAACCGTGATTGCCACTACAGTAGGTATTTTTGTGTTGTCGGTGTTGATGTTTAAACTGGTGCCACAGCAGTTCTTCCCGCCGTCCAACCGTGCTGAGATTCTGGTGGATTTAAAACTGGAAGAAGGTGCGTCACTGACCTCAACAGAGAATGCAGTGAAGAAAGTGGAGAAATTCCTGTCCACGCAGGAGGGCATCGACAACTATGTGGCTTATGTTGGCACAGGTTCCACCCGTTTTTATTTGCCGCTGGATCAGCAGTTGCCACAAGCCAGTTTTGCCCAGTTTGTGGTCTTGGCTTCATCCCTGGATGACCGCGATGAAATCCGTAAATCCCTGGATCAGGAAATTCGTAAACTGCTGCCGGATGTGCGTACCCGGGTATCGCTGTTGGAAAATGGCCCGCCTGTCGGTTATCCATTACAGTACCGCGTTTCTGGTGAAGACCTGAATCTGGTGCGTCAATGGGCGCATAAAGTGTCTGCGGTCATTGCAGATAATCCCAATACCACCAATGTCCATCTGGACTGGGGCGAGCCAAGCAAGGTCATTCAGCTGAATATTGATCAGGACCGCGCGCGTCAGATGGGCGTGTCGACCTTAGATTTATCGCAATTCCTGAACAGCTCTATCAGTGGTGCAGTAATTAACCAGTATCGTGAAAAACGTGAATTGATTGACATCCGCTTGCGTGGTGATCAGAACGAACGGATTAGTGTGGAATCATTGTCCAGTCTGGCCGTACCCACTGCCAATGGGGGCTCAGTGCCATTGGCGCAAATAGCCAAAATTGAATATAAATTTGAAGATGGCCTGATTTGGCATCGTAACCGTTTGCCGACCATTACCGTGCGTGCCGATATTCGCACCAACTTGCAACCGGCTACGGTAGTGAATGAACTGGCCGATAAAATGGATCAGCTGCGTGCCGAACTGCCAAGCGGTTATCTGATTGAAGTGGGCGGTACAGTAGAAGAGTCGGCACGTGGACAAAACTCGGTCAATGCCGGTATGCCATTTTTCCTGGCGGTGGTGATGACCTTGCTGATGATTCAGCTCAAGAGTATGTCACGCGCGTTTATTGTGTTTTTGACTGCGCCTTTAGGCTTGATCGGGGTAGTGCTGTTTCTGTTATTGCTGAATAAACCCTTTGGTTTTGTGGCAATGCTGGGAACCATTGCACTATCGGGCATGATTATGCGTAATTCTTTAATTTTGATTGACCAGATTGAACAGGACATTCAGGCTGGACATGATCCCTGGAATGCCATTATTGATGCCACCGTGCGTCGTTGCCGTCCGATTGTGCTTACAGCGCTGGCCGCAGTACTGGCGATGATTCCTTTATCACGCAGTATTTTCTTTGGTCCAATGGCCGTTGCCATTATGGGCGGCTTGATTGTGGCGACCCTGCTCACCTTGTTCTTTTTACCTGCATTGTATGCACAATGGTTTAAAGTGAAAAAAAATAGCCAAACGGAGTAACTTTTTGACAATAATCAGGTGCGAAATATTGAAAAGTTCAATATAGTAGCACCTAATATTTGTATACATTTCTATAAAGCAATTTACTGCATATTAAAAATCTAAACATGTGGTAAATGGGGTTAAAACGCACATGAAGCAAGACAACTTAAGCCGACTTCGCCGTTCTATTGCGATTTCCTATGTCTTGATGTTTTTGGCCTTATTTACTGTGATTAGTGGCATATTTGCTTACTGGTTTGCGCGCAAAGTCACACAGGTGGATGAAGCAGAGGTCTGGCTTCAGGCTCAAGCGCTCTGGATCATGCGTAATATTGTCATTTATATGATTTTGGTGTGTTTTGCAGCACTGTGGTTTATTCCACTGATTTTCTTTTATTGGGATAGCGCAATTTGGGTCAAAGGCTGTACCGTTGCAGGCGTGGTTTTTGCTATGATTGCCTTTTTATTCCTGTTGAATGCCTGGCTGAAAGGGATTTCCCGATTTTTCAAAAATAAAGCCGTTTTCTAAGCTGGATAAATTTTTTTCCCATCGTCCCCTTGTAAAATTTGTTTTCATCCCCAATTTCACTCCACAGTTAAGTATTAAATAAAATTCCGTGAGGAGCATCGCCAGACATGGCTAAACGTGATTATTATGAGGTTTTGGGCGTCGCTAAAACCGCTAGTGATGATGAAATTAAAAAAGCCTACCGTAAGTTGGCGATGAAATATCATCCAGACCGTAACCCGGACAACCCTGAAGCTGAAGAAAAATTCAAAGAAGCTGCTGAAGCTTATGAAATTTTATCCGACAGCGAAAAACGCAGCATGTATGACCGTATGGGGCATAACGCCTTTGAAGGCGGCATGGGCGGTGGTGGCTTCGGTGGCGGTTTCAGCGCAGAAGATATTTTCAGTCAGTTTGGCGACATCTTTGGTGGTGCGTTTGGTGGCGGTGGTGGCCGTGGTCAGCAACGTGCACGTCGCGGATCAGACCTGCGCTACGTTATTGAATTAACGCTTGAAGAAGCGGTTAAGGGCGTGAAAAAAACCATTACCTTTACTGCACCGGCACCTTGTGAAGCCTGTGATGGTAAAGGTTCTAAAAATCCGAATGATGTTGAAACCTGTAAAACCTGTCATGGTGCAGGTCAAGTGCGTATGCAACAAGGTTTCTTCTCTGTTCAGCAAACTTGTAGCACCTGTCGCGGTCAAGGTAAAATCATCAAGAACCCATGTAACACTTGTCATGGTTCAGGTGTAAAAGATCGTCAGCAAACGCTTGAAGTCACTATTCCTGCAGGGGTGGACAATGGCGACCGCGTACGTTTAAGCGGTAAGGGTGAAGCGATTCGTGATGGTCAGTCCGGTGACTTATACGTAGAAGTGGTCGTGCGTGAGCATGAAATCTTCCAGCGCGACGGTGCAGACCTGTATATGGATGTACCAGTCAGCATTGCTGATGCTGCATTGGGTAAAGAAATCCAGATTCCAACTCTGGATGGCCGTGTCAGCCTGAAAATTCCTGAGGGAACTCAAACCGGCAAGATGTTCCGCTTGCGTGGTAAAGGGGTTAAACCGGTACGTACCAGCATGCAAGGCGATTTACTCTGCCGCGTAGTGGTCGAAACACCAGTGAATTTGACTGCTCGTCAACGTGAGTTGTTAAAAGAGTTGCAAGAAACGATGGATGGTGATGACAATAAATCATCTCCAAAGAAAAAGTCTTTCTTCGGTCTGTTTGATTAATTCTAGATGTCATTAAAAAAGGGATGCATATGCATCCCTTTTTTAATTATTTTAATTGGTGAATAACACAAAAATGGGAGTTTATGGCTCCGATTTTTAATAATAATTTCAACTAGATAAGAGCTTATCTGACGAAAGAAGGATTTTTGATAAACAGTTTAATTAAAGATTGTGCTGCTTTAGATGGTTTACGCACACTTTGTTCCCAGCTTTCTAAAGTACGTACAGATACGCCTAATGTTTCAGCGAATTGACGCTGACTTAGCTCTGATTTCTGGCGTGCTAAAGCTACATCTGTTTGCGTAATGGTGTGTGTTTTTACTGGGGCATTTGAAAGCATTTATCTACCGCCATAAGCAACTCAGCACCAATATCTCGTTCAGCATCACGTCTTTCAATATCATTTAAGTGACTCATTTAATTTCTCCACTAAGGCACGTAGTACTTTTTTATCGAGTTGATCCACAGCAAATTCTCCGTAAATGGTTAGTAGCCATATCTGCCCGTTAGCTAAACGGTTGTAATAAATTACTCATACACCACCGCTTTTACCTGTTTTGCCAGATCCCCAACGAACTTTACGTATCCCACCTGAATTAGGTTCTACATCACCAGCTTCAGGATTCGATGCAAGGAAAATTTTAAACTCGTTGTACTCTTTTTCTGTCCAAAGGAATCATTGGCTTAAACAGGATTGGGGGTACTTAGTAATTTATAGCTTTGTGTTTTTGAGCTTGCATTTTTAATTGTTCCTCATAGGTTGTAGATGCATTGAATATAGAAGGAAGTGAACAATACTCTCTATAGGTAATTTTTTTATCCTTTTTATATTCTGATAAGTATGCTTGAACAGGAGGAACAGAGGACGATGCTTTACTAATATCATTTATATTTTGATAATCTTGTACGTTAATTTCCTGATCTAACCAATATTTTAAATTATCTTCATAATTTTCATAACTAAAATTACTAAAGTCTTCACACCACGTACTTATACTATACATGTCCATAGTAAGCTGTATCATATTAGAATTATTCCTATAATCATCAATGCCATTCTCAATATCACCATCTCTATATCGCTGATTATAATATTCTTTTACTTTATGGTAGCTATTAAGATTGTTGGGTACCATAACTCTATAGGAGTTATATATGGTCTGTATTTCTGTATTTCTCTTTTTATTTTGATACTCATATATTCCATATCCTATAGCCACAATAACTAATATAGATAATAGTATTGATACTATAATTTTACTTAACTTAGACATTTAAATAATTATTCCTATTAGTATGAATTAATAACACTCTTTGTATCACTATATATACTGTTTTTTTAAGATTAGTACTTTATTTTAACCCTAATCGTGGATAAGCAATTGAGTAGTGATTTGGTTACCTATCATCGAAAGAACATGAAATCGGTTCAACCTTCTGTATCAGATGTATATCACTTAAAACAGGGCAATAAAATAGAAAACTTATTTAGCCTATTGAAAGGGCAATACAATTTAGTGACGAGTAAAGCTCGGAGTATTCTGGGCTTCTTAAGTGGCATTTATGCATTGTTATGTGCATATCAATTGTGTCATCGAAATAAGTCAATAATTCAGATTAAGGAATCATTGGCTTAAACAGGATTGGAGTTATATTATTGAGTTTCTCTAAAATTAACATAATACACGTTATACGAAATTATTTAAATTACTTGATTTAAATCAATATCTTATGCTTATATTGAAAGCCCAATCAACTCAGATTCAATTCATATCTAAAATTGACTATCTGGCATTATTCCAAAAAGTCTGCATGAGCTTATTTCTCAGTTTTTTTATCAAGATCAGTGATTTTGCTATTTAGGTATTTTCATTGATTTTATGCAATCAATCTTAGTGTTATTACAGAGTTTTGATATAGTAAGAACAATTTAGAATCAACATTAGGAATATGTTATGTCAGCAGCTCCACGCATTGGTGTATTGGGTGCAGGCGGTCGTATGGGACGCATCCTTATTCAGGCAGTGAAAGAAGCAGGTTATCAACTTGCAGCAGCAGTTGAACGCCCTGAAAGCAGCCTGATTGGTGCAGATGCCGGTGAGATCGCTGGTATTGGTGCTGTTGGCATTAAGGTTGTAGGTAATCTGCAAGACGTATTAAAAGACTGTGATGTGGTGATTGATTTCACAGCGCCTGTTGCGAGTGTACAGCATTTAAAATTGTGCCGTGAAGCAGGGGTGGCCATTGTGATTGGTACCACAGGCATGAATGATGAACAAAAAGCATTTTTAGATGAAAGTGCAACGCAAACGCCTGTGGTCTATGCAGCAAACTATTCTGTTGGGGTAAATGTTTCAATTAAACTGTTGGAACTTGCTTCTAAAGTATTTGGTGATACAGTCGATATTGAAGTGATTGAAGCGCATCACCGTCATAAAGTCGATGCACCATCAGGTACAGCATTAATGATGGGTGAAGCAATTGCCGGTGCTTTAGGTCGCGATCTTAAAGAAGATGCCGTGTATTGCCGTGAAGGGCATACCGGTCCGCGTGAGCGTAAAAGCATTGGTTTCCAAACCATTCGTGGTGGTGACATCGTGGGTGAACATACTGCAATGTTTATTGCTGATGGTGAACGTGTTGAAATTACCCATAAAGCAACTAATCGCATGAACTTCGCTTCAGGTGCGGTACGTGCAGCTGCTTGGGTAGTGGGTCGCGAAGCACGTAAATATGATATGAAAGATGTACTTGGTTTTAACGATATTAAAGTATAAAAAATCGTTAAAATCATTTATAACAATACATAGCAAAATTAAAATAAGAAGCACAATGGAATGAAAAAAGTGATATTGATGGCCTGTGCAGTAGCGATGCTTGCTACTGTACAAGCTAAACCTATGGATAATGCCAAACTCAGTATTAACAAAAATAATATTAAAGTGTGGACCTATCAAAACAGTCAAAACCCGGTATTTTTATACAAAGCTGAGACCACTTACGATACACCTTTCGAAAAAGCCGTCGGTCTGATTCTGGATGTCGACCATGCGGTGAAATGGGTGCCGTATATGGGCAGCATCAAAGTCCTGTCGCGCGATGACAAAAAAGGCGAGTTTTTATTGTATATGGTGTTGGATTTTCCTTTTCCGCTAAAAGATCGTGATTTAGTGGTACAAGGCAAAATGATGAAAGATGCTCAGGGTGTTATTACCATAAAAAATAAAGCAGTCGATAAAGGCTATGCCAAAAATCCGGATTATGTACGTTTAACCCATTATGAAGGCGATTGGACCTTTCAAAAATTAGCCAATAATAAGGTCAAAGTTTCCACGTATGGTTATGCCAATCCTGAAGGTTCTATTCCTTTAACCTTTGTGAATATGTTTGTACAGCAGCAGCCTTATCAGATGCTGCAAAAGATGAAAGCTGAACTGGCCAAACCCTCGAGTATTCCGCTGTTGCCTGAAGCATTACGTTAAAACAGAAAAAGAAAAAAGTCCGCATCAAGTGGACTTTTTTCTTTACAGTATTTTATGAACATCACTGATTATTCAGCACTTTATTCGATGAAAATTTCATCTGAATAAACCTCTATATTCACTGAAAAATCCGGCCTTAACCATTTTAAGCCACAGATATGCTCTATGTGTTGTAATGGAAAAATCACGGCAAAAGCAGCTCTATCCCAACGGATGAATGCCAATGCTGTTGATGAGTTATTAGGTTAATTCCATCTTCAAATTTTCAAGATCGGCGTGATTTTGCAGCTATTATTGTGGTTAAAAATACATCAATTTGAAAAATATTCTGGATTAAACATCAATACATGAGTGCAAGATGAAATCGACCATCGAAGAACTACACGCTTTTGTGACCATTGTCGATAGTGGCTCGATTGTGATGGCAGCAGAACGTCTGGGACAAACTACATCCGGTATCAGTCGGGCTTTGCAACGTCTTGAAAACAAGCTCACTGTAACCTTGCTGGAACGTACCACACGCAAGTTGAAACTCACTCAGGAAGGGCAACTATTTCTGGAAAAGGCTCGTAAAATTTTAAATGACCTGGGCGAAGCCGAAGATGCCTTGCTGAAATCTGATAGTGATACTTCTGGACTGATTCGGGTGGATTCTGCCACGCCTTTTATTTTGCATGTCATTGTGCCGCTAATTCAGGAGTTTATGCAGCAATATCCCAATATCGAAATTGAACTCACCAATCATGATCAGGTCATTGATTTACTGGAACATAAAACCGATCTCGCCATTCGTTTTGGAGATTTGCACGATTCAAGTTTACATGCCAGGTTATTATGTCGTAGTCGTCTCTATATCGTAGCCAGTCCCGGGTATTTAGAACAACATGGAATACCGCAATCTCCAGCGGATTTATCGCAACATGCTTTACTGGGCTTTAGTCAGCCGACCCATTTAAATGCCTGGCCGATTCAGTTAAATGACACAGATTTGATTGTTCATCCTAAAATAAAAGCCTCCAATGGTGAAACCGTTCGGCAATTGGCTTTACAGGGCCTAGGAATTACTTGTTTGTCACGATTTTTGATTGAACAGGATTTACAAGCGGGACACCTGACAGCCTTATTAGAAGATCAAATTCGTCTGCATTATCAGAACATTCATGCAGTTTACTATCGCCAAGAGCATCTGCCGAAACGGGTGCAGTTGTTTATTGAATTCCTGGCACAAAAGCTTGCTATCTATTTATAAGTGACATAAATACGAATCAGGCAAAATAAATAAAAATCTGCCAAGCTCTACTAGTCTTGGCAGATGGGATTCAAGTGAAGATTAAATTCAAAACTGACTTAGAAATCTGCTTTCAGCACAATCCGATAACGCGCATTTCCTGAATGGAGATGTTCAATCGCCTGATTGAGTTGTGACATTGGAAACACTTCAATTTGCGGGGCAATATTTTTACGCGCAGCGAATTTCAGTAATTGGCGTAATGCAGCAGGGGAGCCAGTAGGCGAACCAGTCAGTGATTTTGCACCGCCAATCAGTGTACCAGCTGAGATCTGCATGGGTTCCAAAGGAAGCCCTAGCATATGCACTGTACCGTTTGGTGCCAGAGTAGCCAGATAAGCTTGCCAGTCCAGGGTCACATTGACGGTACTGAGTAACAAATCGAATTTACCGCGTTGAGCTTTTAATGCGGCTGTATCGCGGCTATTCACTACATGGTCTGCACCCATAGCTTTTAGTTCTTCAGCCTTGTCTAAATTAGATGTGAATGCCGTAATTTCACAGCCCCAGGCTTTGAGCAGTTTGATCGCCATATGACCTAGACCGCCAATCCCGATCACACCCACATGATGTATGGCTTGAATCTGGTGTTTGAGAATCGGATCAAACACGGTAATACCACCACAGAGGAGTGGCCCGGCACTTTCAGGGTCTAAATCTTCGGGCAGGGGAATCACCCATTGCCAGCCAGCACGAACTTTGTCGGCAAAACCACCGGCATGTCCAACAATGGTTGCTGTTTGCCCACCAGTACACAGTACTTGCTGACCCGATACACAGGAATCGCAATATTGGCAACTTTCAGCAGTCCAGCCAATGCCCACTCGTTGTCCGACTTTTAAACCTTTAGCTTCTGAGCCGAGCTGAGTAATGGTGCCAATAATTTCATGTCCGGCCACTACAGGATAAACCGAAGATTTCCACTCATTATCAATCACTGAAATATCAGAATGGCATAAACCGCAGTATTCAACTTTAACTTCAACCTGATGCGGCTGTAATTCACCGGCATCAAACTGGTAGGGTTCAAGGGCTGCACCTGCCTGCATCGCTGCATAGGCATGGATGATGTTATTACTCATGGCAAAATCCTTTCATGATCATTTTAATGAGGAAGATGTTTTAAAAGTGCAATGATTTTCATGGTCATCGACCATACCCACTGCTTGCATAAAAGCATAACAAGTGGTGGGTCCTACAAATTTAAAGCCCTGCTTTTTTAAAGCTTTTGAAAGCGCAAGACTCATGTCAGTTTGGGCAGGGGCTTGACGATAATCTACTACATCATTGTATAAGGTTTGATATTCAACAAAGCTCCATAGCCAGTCGCTGACATTACGCTGTTGTGGTTTTAATTGTTGGGTTAAATGCTGCCAGGCAATTGCATTGTCACGAATTGCTTTGAGCTTGCCGATGTGTCGAATCAAACCGGCATCTTGTAATTTATTTTCCAGCTCTGCATCACTGAACTGGGCAATTTTTGCAATCGGAAATTGAAAAAAATGCTGTCGATAACTGTCCCGTTTTTTCAGTACCGTAATCCAGGACAGGCCGGCCTGCTGTCCTTCCAGACACAGCATTTCAAATAAATGGGCTTCATTATGACTGGGAACTCCCCACTCATGGTCATGATAAGCGATATAAAGAGGATCATTTGAGCACCAGCCACAGCGTTGAATCGACATTTTTGATGCTCCTGAACAGGTTTAAAGTTTGAATTCAGTCCATTGATCTTGCTGATTGTCCCAGTAATACAGTTCGGCTTGCGGTAAATCAGTGAACTGAATCCACATGTCTTTACCCGTTTTTTCTGCAAAACCGGTGCTGATCAAAAGCGCTTCTTCGGTAATTTCCATCACCCAGCCCTGGTGAGTTTGTCCCGCCAAAACAATTTTTTGTTGATTGCCTGATTCAGCAAATTCGACCAAACGATTGATCAACGCTTCTGACATGAATAGTTCCTAAAAAATTAACGTAAATAAGGATAGGGATTCACCACACCACGACCCTTACCCTCAAGGTAAATACCGTAGTGTAAATGCGGTGCCGTATGACGGGCATTGCCGGTATTACCGACATAACCGATCAGATCACCTTTTTTGACATAATCACCGACATTTAAGCCGCGTTTATGATCATCAAGATGGGCATAGTAATGCCAGGTTCCACCGGGTCCCAGAATCCAAACCACTTTACCACCCAAATTGTTATTGCGTAAGTCGGCAATGAGACCTTCCGTGGCACTCAGCACTTTTGTTCCACGTGGAGCCATAATATCAATGCCTTCATGAGTGCGGCCACTACTGCGGGAAGCGCCCCAGGTATCCTTTAACTGTCTGGCTTTGATATTTTTTACCGGAATAGGCAATGATGATTTCAGCTGCATACTTTTCAGCTTTTGCACCTGAGCTGGCGGAAGCCGGGTAGAGGAAGATTTTTGCGGCGTTGAAGTACATGCCGCAATCCACAAGATGCTAAAACCCAAAAATAAGGTCGAAATAAAACGTAGCACTGTTCATCCTTTTTTCATTCTAATCTATGTGAAAATTATTCGAAGTACAGTGCCTGACTATGTCATAAATTTACTGCAGAGATCAATTTTTTCATCGCAGTAGGTATCCCCATTGCTGTTGCACTTTGTGGGCTTAACCAGCTGCCATTCAGTTCAATCGAAAGATGTTCTTGCTGGTCAGCATCCACTTCAAAGCACATGGCTGCCAGTTGCCAGGTAAAATGAGTAAAACTATGCGTGATTTCTACTCGTTGGATGACTTTTTTTAATCCTAAAGATTGGCACAAGAGTTCAAATTCGGCAGGATTTTCAATAATCGGCAAGCACCATAAGCCGCCCCATAGCCCGCTATTGGGACGTTGTTGCCATAACCATTGATCACCAGACTGAATCAGTAAGACTTGAGCTGATTTTACCGGCACAGGTTTCTTGGCTTTTTTAAACGGCAATTCAGTTTCTAGTCCCTGTTGATGTGCCTTACAGTGCTGCTGCATCGGGCAATATAAACAGAGCGGTTTTTTCGGGGTACAGATGGTTGCGCCGAGGTCCATAATGGCCTGGGTATAGTCATGATTGCGCTCAACTGGACAAAGCTGTTCGGCCAGTTGCCAAATGGCACGTTCATGCACAGGTTTGGACAGGTCATCTTCAATGGCAAAGAAACGCGCCAATACCCGTTTGACATTGCCATCCATAATCACGCCGTACTGACGCAAACCTAGCGACATCAATGCCCCTGCAGTGGAGGGACCAATTCCGGGCAGTTCCATCCATTGCTCACGTGTTGAGGGAAAATGGCCTTGCTGTGCAACGAGTGCCGCAGCTTTATGTAAATTTCGAGCTCGGGCATAGTAACCCAGACCCGCCCAATAAGGGGCTACATCATCCCAACTGGCCCGTCCTAAATCCTCAACTGTGGGAAAGCGTTCCATAAAACGCTCAAAATATTGCAGCACAGTTTTTACCTGGGTTTGCTGTAACATGATTTCAGACACCCAGACCTTGTAGGGATCATCAACCACTTGCCAAGGCAAATCATGACGACCATGTACATCAAACCAGGAAAGCAGGGCATCGGCAAAAGAAAACTGTGACATGTGAACCGTAGCGTGGGAATAGATGAATAGTATAACGAAAATTGCATGTTACTGCGGGAATGTCCTCAGCAAAAAAAATGATGCCGAAGCATCATTTTTTTTGGTGGATAAAGCATCATCCTTTTTTACTCGCTAGACATGCCCCAGCGCTCATCAAGTTTCAATGTCTGGCCTTCATAGCGTGGAATAATATGAATATGCAAATGTTCATTCACCTGACCAAACACTGAACCATCATTAAAGCCAATATGGAAGCCGGAAGGATGGTAACGTAATTTCAATTCATTACGGGCAAGCTCCAGCAGAGACATTAAGCTTTTACGTTCCTTGTCGGTAATATCAAAAAAAGAACTGACATGACGTAGAGGAACAATCACGGAATGACCTTTAGATAAAGCATTTGGTTCGGGTAAAATCACCCCGAAATCATTTTTATCAATGATGTCATATTCATCAAAATTGCAATATGCACAATTGTTTGTAGTCATTGTTGTATCCTCTCTAAATTTTCCATGTCACTGGTTCAGTAAAAATACCAGAACCCTCTTTACCTTCATCGTTATTCACCAAGTCGGGTTTTCAATAATTCATACATCGCAGATAAACCTTGCTGTTCAGCTGCTGCGTTATAGCCCAGATCAACACCATTGGCTTTGGCACGCTCGTCTGCAAGCGGGTTACTAAAGCCATGTTTAGCATCTTCAAAAATAATCACTTCATGCTCGACTTGAGCAACATGCATTTCTTCTTTAAAGCGTGCGACATCATCCAGACTCACCATGCTATCTAGCTTTCCGTGGAGCACTAGAATTTCAGCTTTGACCTGTCCGGGTTGGGCCGGTGCTTTGGGGGTAAGTGTGCCATGGAAGGTGACCACAGCCTGTAAGTTTGCTCCAGAACGTGCCAGATCAAGTACAACTTTCCCGCCATAACAAAAACCTACGGCTGCCAGTTTATCTGCATTTACTTCCTCTTGCGCAGCTAATGTGGCTAAACCTGCAGACGCACGAGTCACAATCGTTTCAGGATCTTCAAAGGTTTGCATCATCCATTCACTGGCTTGAGGTACGGCCGTAGTGACTTTTTTATCCCCGTACATATCAATAGCAAGAGCGGCATAGCCGTGTTCAGCAAGTTCGCGCGCACGCTGTTCGGTGTAGTCATTTCGTCCCCACCATTCTGGTGCAACAATAATTCCCGCGAGCGGTTTTGCTGATTCAGGGGCGGCAAAGTATCCAATCAAATGTGTTCCGTCTACTGCAGTGTACTGAATTTCACGAGTTTTAATGCTCAGAGCCATGGATTCAATCCTTGTAATAAATAAAAAAGTACTAATTAGAAAGTATAGAAATGGATTTCTTTAATGATTGTACAAGATCGGTCAATTTTGACCGCATACTATTCTGCCTAAATTGAAACATGCTTTTTATGAATCGGCTGATACATCTAAATGTTCAAGAAATATAAATTAATTTTATTTTATAGGAGATGACAGAAAGGGAAACAGATCGGCAAAATTTAGAAATTTAGCTTTTTAAGTGAAATGCACATGATGAAGGGATTACATCTAATCGATGTTAAAAATAGCGAGCGGTCATAACTGTTAGAAGAGCTTGAGATTAACTTGCTCGCTATTTTTAAATGAAAAGTAACGGATTGATTAGTTGCTGGATTTAGGTAATACCTCAAGCAGTTCGACATCAAAAATTAAGGTGCTATTTGGTTCAATCACATCGCCGGAACCAATTTGACCGTAACCCAGTTGTGCGGGAATAAAAAAGCGGTATTTCGCACCTTCTTTCATCAGCTGCAGACCTTCAGTCCAGCCTTGAATAACCTGGCTGACCTGAAATTCCGCTGGTTGGTTTCGGGCAATTGAACTGTCAAATACCGTTCCATTAATCAGTCGACCTTCGTAATTGACTTTAACCACGGAATTGGCCTTGGGTGATTTTCCGGTACCCTGTTTCAAAATCTGATATTGCAAACCGGATTTGGTCGTTTGAACACCTTCTTTTTTGGCATTGGCCGCTAAAAATTCAGCCCCAATTTTGGCATTGGTGTCGGCCTTTTGTTTTAGCTCGATCAGCTGTTTTGCTTCACTTTGTTTTTTATGTTGATTCAGAACGCGAGCCATTTCCTCATCGGTCAAGGCAGATTTACCATCTTGAGTGGCTGTCTTTAAACCAAGTATGAATGCATCCAGATCTAAATCTTTAAACGATTCAGCATTGCTACGTCCCATTAAATAACCAAAGCTGTAGCCAACCTGTTCTTTTAAACTGCTGTTATTGGTCACCGTTTTTGCAAAACTTACCGTGCTGCACAAGCATAAACAAAGGAGTGTTATAGATATTTTCATATTCTTATCTCAAGATAAATAAATAAATAAGGAGAGCAAAAGCTCTCCTTAAAATTATTATTTTACTTTAATCAATTCAACATCAAAAATAAGCGTGCTATTGGCAGGAATCATGCCAGGAACGCCTTGTTCGCCATAGCCTAATTGTGACGGAATATAAAGGGTCGCTTTACCGCCTTCTTTCATGAGTTGCAGACCTTCAGTCCAGCCTGGAATGACTTGATTTAATGGAAATTCAATCGGTTGGCCACGCTCAATTGAGCTGTCAAATACTTTGCCATCGACCAGCTGGCCTTTGTAATGGACAGTCACCATAGAATTGGCATTCGGTTGTTTACCTGTGCCTTCTTTGATGATTTTGTATTGCAAGCCTGAAGCTGTAGTTTTCACTCCTGGTTTTTTCGCATTTTCAGCCAAGAAATTGTCACTGGTAGATTGAGCTGTTTTTGCTTGATCCAGCTGTTTCTGTTGCATCTCTTTTTGGAACTGCTGATAGGCCTGTTGAAGTTCTTGTTCTGTATAAGCCGGTTTATTACGAGCATGCCCTTCACGTACACCTGTAACAAAGCTGTTAATATCTAATTCTGGTGGGGTTTGATGTGCCACTTCATAGCCGAGTGCATAACTGATTTTCTCAACAGCAGAAGCATTTTTTGATGCTTTCGAGGTCACAGTAGCGGGGTTTTGAGTTGCATAATAAACAGGTACAAGTGCAGCACCGCCTAACAGAACAGCGACAGCGATGGGTAAGGCTTTACTCATAGGTTTTCCCAAATTCATTTTATATTAAAAAAGTTGCATTAATTTTAGCAGACTTTTCTATCCAACACGTTTCCAGTGAAGCGTAGTGTACAGAAATCCAATATATTCTTATCAACACCTCTATTCTATAACAGTCTGAATATATAAAACATTTATCATACAATAAAATGTCTATTTTTATTTAAGCAAAAAATGAAAGATGAGTTTTAAGCCATAAGCTTTCATCGTTTAATTTGCCCAGGAAATACTGACAAGGAAATAAGCATAAAAAAGTAAAAGCCAGTGCTTTGCACTGGCTTTTAGCATAAAACGCTTTAAATCATGTTCAATAAAAAGAGTTAATCATTATCTTTTGAGGCTTTATATCCATAGGTATAGTTATAGCCATAACCATAGCCATAACCACCTGAGCCACGTTGAATATCATTCAGAATAAAGCCATTCACCTTCACATTCACTTGTTCAAAACGATTGACCGTTAATTCAAGTTCTTTCATTTGCGATTTTGCATAACGCGCAATCACTAAATTTACACCTGCATATTGTGAAATGATAATACCGTCTGTGACTGCCAATACCGGCGGAGTATCAATAATAATATGATCATACAAGGGTGAAAGGTGATCTAAAAGTTCCGAGAATTTTGCCGAACTTAACAGCTCTGAAGGATTCGCCGGATTTTTACCACGAGTGATCACATCCAAATGAGGAACTTCTGTAGATTTAATAATGCTTTCAAATGATTGTTGACCATTTAAAAATTCAGCCAGACCGGATTGATTATCCTGATTAAAATATCTGTGTAAATAACCACGACGCATATCGCCATCGATAAGTAACACCCGCTTATTACTCTGTGCCAGAATGGTCGCCAAGTTCGCGGAAATAAAAGATTTACCCACCTCAGGAGCAGGCCCTGAAATCATGATGATATTATTTTTGGCGTTGCTTAAAGCAAAATGAATCGCTGTACGCATGCTACGTAAGCTTTCAATCGCAATATCATCGCTGTTTTTAACGGCTAAAATAGGAATATGTTTGTTCTTTTTCAGTAGCTTAAGTCGGCTTTCTTGAATAGGTGAACGTGGAACAGTGGCATAGACAGGCAAATCCAGTTCATTTTCAATTTGATTGGCATCTTTAATGCCTGAACGCATCATATTACGTAATAAAGCCAGTAAGGTTCCCAGGAAGCCCCCCAGGAAGATGGCTAAAATTAAAATTTGCAGTTTTTTCGGTGCAATCGGTTTAATTGGCTCAACGGCTGTATCGACAACCCGGACATTGCCAATTTCACCCGCTTTGGCAATACGCAATTGCTGGTATGAGTTAAGCAGGGCAGTATAAAGCTGCTGTTTGACTTCAACCTCACGGTAAAGCTGTAAATAACGACGTTGCAAATCAGGCAGTTGTTTTAAAGTACCATTCAGCTCGGCAATTTTATTATTAATAGCACCAAGTTGAGCATTCATTTGCTGCATCACCGGATGTTCACTGGTGTATTTTGCAGAAGCTTCCGCCAGTTTTTGCTCCAGTTCAGCTTTAGATGTTTCTAGCTGAATGCTCTGGGTTAAATACAGTTCGGATTCTTTGGTCACATCAACCGTATTAAACTGTTGACGGAATTTGTTGAATTCACGTTCAGCAACATCCAGTTGTTGTTTTAATTCGGGTAACTGTTCTTCAAGGAATTTAAGTGTTTGTGCAGTTTCAGCAGAACGGCGTTCAATATTCTGGTGGCTATAGGCAACCAGAATTGAATTGAGAACCTGGGTGATGTGTTGTTTATCTTGACCTTGATAATTTAAGCCCAAGATACCTGTCATTTTACCTTTTTCAGCCACAGAATAGTTATTTGTGATTGAACTCATGGCAGCAGGTAAAGACATTTTTGCAATATTATAACTGTCTTTCAGCTGGTCTTGAGTATAAATGGCCACTTTCCAAGTCCCGAATTCTGAACTGAGATGGCTCTCTTGGTTGGTCAGTCCAGTAAAAACCACTTGTTCGGTTTCTACATCCGTTAGAGTAAATTTATTGCCATTAAAATTAAGTAATAGATTCTTGTCTAAGTAATAAGCCGGAACTTCAAATTTGCGAACATCAAATGACTGGGCATCATCCTTAAATAAAACAGATTTGCTGTGATATTGAGTCTGATAATCGTGTGGATTTAATAAGCGATCAAAAAAACTGTTTTCTGTCCCAGAAATCTTTAAATCCAGATTTAAGTTTTTAATGACTGAGCCAAGTACTAATCGCGATTTCAAAAGTTCAATTTCAGCCTGAGCCGGTTGCTTTTGCTCAATCATATTGGATAAATCACCCAATAATGCGGCAGAAGTCCCCTTACTTTCTTCTACTTGTACCAAGGCATCCACTGAATAGGTATCGGGCGTGGTTCTTAAATATAATAGGGCACAAACCAGACTTAAAATGATGCAGAGTGCAATAAGTTTCCATTGAGCAATCAGTGAAAAGAATAGTTCTTTTAAATCAATGGTATCTTCAGTATTGGTATTTTGGCTCATAATTTTGCTATCAAAAAGTTAAATATGTTGTGTCCAGTCGTTAATACAGTCTTGTATTAACTGACAGGTTTCATCAAAGACCAATTGCTCATGCTGGAAGGGGTCAGGGACATTTTTGCCTTGCCAATGACCTAAGCGGAAGGTTTTTCCTTTAGCAAAAGGCCAGGTTTGCTCTAAATGCTTTTGCTGATTTTGACTCATGACTAAAATCAGATCGGCCTTTTTAATGAGGTCAGCATTCAGCTTTTTGGCAATATGAGGACTCATATCAATACCTAAACGCTGCATACAAAGAGAAGCCTTTTGATCTGCAGCGTGGCCGACTAAACCGGAAATACCCGCAGACTCAATATGAAGCTGCGGATACTGCTGTTTTAAGAAATATTCAGCCATCGGACTACGACAGATATTGCCTACACAAACCACAAGGATATTCTGAATTTGCATTATTGCCCCAAGCGATCCAAATTATAAAGTGCATTTGAAAATGGAATAATTTGGTTGACTACACGTTGCCAACGAGCTAGACCAGAAGCATCGACGTAGACAATGTCATTACTGCGCATTTTGAACTTATTGGCTAAACCAAAATCGGCAATACTGGTTAAATCCAGTTGATAAACTTCAGTAGAGGTATCTCCAGCATTGCTGCGAACCACATAAATTTTACTTCGACTCGCAGACAACGGATTTAAACCTAAACTTTCACCTAAAACATCACTTAAACTCATCCCCTGATCACGCATTGGCAGGGATTGGTTTTTACCTGATTCACCCATCACATAAATTTTTTGGTTTTCACGTGAATTGACATATAAAGTATCATTCGGTTGAATCAGCAAGTTATGTAAAGACAGTCCGGCTTTTTCCAGCTCAATACTATTCAGTTGATAGGTACGGCCTTGTCTGACCAAGGTAATAGAGGTGTTATCGCCTTGCTGAGAGTTCACCCCACCCGCCATACCTAAAGCGGTATATACACTCACGGGTTGATCGCTTAGAGCAAATTGTCCGCCTTTCATCACATTGCCTTGCACGGAAAAACGCTGACCTTGATAAGACAATACCCGAGCAATCACATCTGGTGTTTTTAAATAACGGGAAAGTTGACTACGTAACTCCTGGTTGACCTGAGTTAATGACTTTCCTGCAGCCTTGTAGCGTCCAATCATAGGGAATTGGATATAGCCATTTTGATCAATTTGATAGCCGTTGGCTTGTACAGCTTGTTCATTACTTATTGTATTTGTAGGCGGGGTAATTTCAGGATAGGCCCAAAGATAAATGGAAAGAATATCGCCTGGACTCAATTTATAATTTTTATGGGAGCTATTAAATAAATGGGCATAATCTTGACGAATATTAATTTCGGCGGGTTGTACGGCAAATAGCGATTCTTGAGTGAGTTTGATTACATTAACTTGAGTTCCTAAATCCGTTTGATAAACCCCTTCACTAGGTAAATCATAAGTTTGCAGACCTGATGTAATGGCACAACCCGTCATTCCTAAACTCAGTGCAAACATAACGCTATAATGGTAATAACTCACTCGAAATCCTGTTTATAAAAATAATTTGAAAATATATAGGCGTAATTTGCCCAACAAATAAAATTTGAACAATATTATTTTATACCATTAACCTTTTGTTACCTAGTCTAAGATGTAGTTGAATCGTAAGAGGTTTGGTGGAGGGACAAAATTACTGCTGTCTGATCGTTAAATAAAAAATAAATTTATCTATTACATGATGTTTTTTGCATTTATAAGCAATCATTTTTAGGGTGAATTAAATTGCCCATTTGAATAATCTCTCAAGTAAAGACAATATTTTACAATTAAAATTACTGAAATTTCTGTTATATTATAATGCTATTTACAACGTCACGATGATTAACAATTCATCGATCGCATAGGCTTCTATATGTTACAACTCTCTGAACTGAAAATAGCAATTATTGGGCTAGGTTATGTTGGTTTGCCACTGGCAGTAGAGTTTGGTAAAAAAGTTTCAGTTGTGGGCTTTGATATTCACCAAAAACGGATTGATGAATTAAAAAGCGGACAGGACCATACTTTAGAAGTTTCTCCCGAAGAATTAAAACAATCCACACATTTAAGCTACACCTCACAGCTTGAAGATTTATCTGACTGTAACTTCTTTATTGTGACTGTACCGACCCCGATTGATGAGTATAAACAGCCTGACTTAACCCCATTGGTTAAAGCCTCGCAGAGTATTGGCAAGGTGCTGAAAAAAGGCGACGTGGTGGTATATGAGTCGACCGTGTATCCGGGAGCAACGGAAGAAGTCTGTATTCCTGAACTGGAAAAAGTATCTGGCCTAAAATTCAATCAGGATTTCTTTGCCGGTTATAGCCCTGAGCGCATTAATCCGGGCGACAAACTGCACCGTGTGACCAATATTTTAAAAATCACTTCAGGTTCAACCGCTGAAGTGGCGGACTATGTTGATCAGGTCTATAACCTGGTGATTGAAGCGGGTACCCATAAAGCGTCGAGTATTAAAGTCGCGGAAGCTGCGAAGGTGATTGAAAATACCCAGCGCGATGTCAACATTGCTCTGATCAATGAATTGGCGGTGATCTTTAACAAAATGGGTATTGATACTGAAGCTGTGCTTCAAGCTGCAGGAACAAAGTGGAACTTCTTACCGTTCCGTCCGGGTCTGGTCGGTGGTCACTGTATAGGGGTTGATCCGTACTACCTCACCCATAAAGCACAAGCGATTGGCTATCATCCGGAAATTATTCTGGCCGGTCGCCGTCTGAATGATGGCATGGGTGCGTATGTGGTGACTCAGTTGGTGAAAGCGATGCTGAAAAAACGCATTCAGGTTGAAGATGCCAAAGTCCTCATTCTCGGGTTAAGCTTTAAAGAAAACTGTCCCGATATCCGTAATACCCGTATCACTGATATTGTCAATGAACTGAAAGAATATCATATCGATGCCGATATTTATGACCCTTGGGTAGATGCAGCTGAAGCTGAACATGAATACGGGCTTAATCCCATTTCAACCCTGGAAAATGGCAAATATGATGCAGTGATTCTGGCGGTTGCGCATCATCAGTTTAAGGATATGGGCGTAGAAAAAATCCGTGCCTTGGGTAAAGCAGAACACGTGTTGTATGACTTGAAATATGTGCTGTCTCAAGCCGAATCTGATCTTCGTTTGTAATAGGACATACGAGCATGAATACATATCAAAGCGTATGTGAACAGTTAAAGCAAAGCCCTAAAACCTGGCTGGTGACCGGTGTTGCCGGCTTTATTGGCTCCAATCTTTTAGAGACCTTATTAAAACTTGATCAGAGCGTTGTTGGTCTGGATAACTTTGCCACAGGTCATCAGCATAATCTGGATGCGGTGCAACAAGCGGTAACTGTTGAACAGTGGGCGAAATTTACCTTTTATGAAGGGGATATCCGTAAGCTGGAAGATTGCCAAAAAGCCTGTTCGGGTGTGGACTATGTTCTACATGAAGCAGCGCTCGGTTCTGTACCACGATCAATCGCAGATCCAATATTAACCAATAGTGCGAATATCACTGGTTTTCTAAATATGTTGGTTGCTGCACGTGATGCTGAAGTCTCCAGTTTTACCTATGCAGCCAGCAGTTCGACCTATGGTGATCATCCGGCATTACCGAAAGTGGAAGAAAATATTGGCAAGCCTTTGTCGCCTTATGCGGTGACCAAATATGTCAATGAGCTGTATGCCGATGTGTTTGCCAAAACTTATGGCTTTAAAGCGATTGGCTTGCGTTACTTTAACGTCTTTGGGCAGCGTCAGGACCCGAATGGTGCCTATGCTGCAGTGATTCCGAAATGGACGGCTGCCATGATTGCCGGCGACGATGTGTTTATCAATGGCGATGGTGAAACCAGCCGTGATTTCTGTTTTATCGAGAACACCGTGCAAGCCAACATTCTGGCGGCGACCACGACTGATGATGCCGCAAAAAACCAGGTTTATAATGTGGCGGTGGGCGATCGTACTACACTGAATGATTTGTATCGTGCGATTCAAAGCGCTTTAAAAGAGAATCACGTCAATTACGAAAAAGAGCCGGTTTATCGTGACTTCCGTGCTGGAGATGTACGTCATTCCCAAGCCAGTATTGCCAAAATTGAACAGGCCTTGGGTTATGCACCTGAGTTTCGAATTGATGCCGGCATTCAACTCGCGATGCAATGGTATGTTAAAAATCTGACATGATTGCGCGTATTTTCGCCAAGTATCAATCGATTGGCTTAATTACCTCGAGTTTATTAGTAGGTGCGATAATTACATTTATCGCACTTCCTTTTTTAACGCGGCTGTATTCGGTTCAGGATTTTGGTGAATACGGTATTGCCTTGGCCGTGGTCAGTGTTCTATCCACCATCGCCAATTTGCGTCTCGATCAAGCTTTATTGGTCGCGGAAGAGCAGGACAAGAAAAGCCTGATCTTCGAAGGAGCAATATTCTCCGCGGGCATTGTCGCGGTCAGTGCCATCATCCTCAGTTTTATTTTTGATGCTGCCGTAGTGGCTGCCATTTGTAGCGGCGTGCTGGCAAATACCCTGATTCAAAGTATCTATAATTACAAATTTGCCGCGCATGCCGAATATTTCTGTGCCGGGCTGAATATTTTCCGTAGCCTGATTGTGGTGCTGGTACAGCTAGGCTTGCCATTGTTGATGAGCATTAGTCTGGTCAACAGTTATAGCGTCAGCTCGGTACTGATGCTGCTGTTTGTGCTGATTTATATTGTGAAAAATCAGCTGTATCAGGTCAGCTGGCAGGCATTTAAGCACTATAAAGATTTTATTTATTCCAATACTCCGCATGCCTTGCTGAACAGCTTTTCGCATAATTTGCCTTATTATGTGGTCTCGCATTTTGTCGGCGTTCAGGCGATGGGCTTTTATGCCATCGTGGAACGCACCTTGCGCGTGCCGATCAATTTAATGTCGCAAACCATTCGCCAGTTCTTTATCCGAAAATTCAAAAATCTGGAAAATAGCCAAGAAGCTCTGAAAAGCAGTGTGCTGCTGAGTCTGCTGTCGTTACCCTTATTTGCCGTGTTCTTTGTGTTGCCGGAATCCTTATATTTATGGGTATTCGGCAAAGACTGGGTAGGCATCTCGACCTATTTCCAGATTTTGGCCTGGGGCTATTGGGCGATTTTTTGTAATCCGCCCAGTTCCGCTTTTCTGATTGCGCAGCGTAATAGCCATATCCTGTTTAGATTGCAGATCATTGAATTATTAATTAAATTTGTTTTATTCTTCGGCCTATATGTACTGCTGGAAGATAAAATTTATATGCTGCTTGCCGTACCGGTTGCCCTAATTTTTTATAACTTTGCCATTTTGTTTTCTGTGTGGAGAATCCAAAAATGATGTTTTTTAAAGCTTTAAAACTCATGCATTGGTTCACTGCACAGTGCCGTAAGGTTATTTATAATCAGGCCTTTGGCACCCAGTTTAAATATTTTGGTAAAGGCACCACGCTTGAAATTGCCGGCCGGGTGAATATTGGTAAAAATGTCTATATTGGTGATCAGGTCAGCCTGATTGTGGAACAGGGCGCAACGCTCACCATTGCCGATAACAGCTTTATTGGTGAAAGTTGCTATATCAAATGTTTTGGTGGCACGATCGAAATTGGTCAGGATGTCAGTATTAATTCAAAATCATTTATCAATGGTTGCGGCGGGGTCAGCATTGGCAATAACACCCGCATTGGCACGCAAAGCATTATTATTGCCAGTAACCATAAATTTGGCGAACCTGATTTGTTGGTCAAAGATGCGATTACCAAACAGGGCGTTAATCTGGGCGAAAATATCTGGCTCGGTGCGCGGGTCACAGTATTAGATGGTGTTGTGATCCCCAATGACAGCGTCATTGGTGCCTGTAGTTTGGTCTCTAAATCTTTGCCTGAGTCCGGCGTCTATGTCGGGATTCCGGCTAAAAAAATCAAATCGGTGTGATGGCTTATCCATATCGTTAAGGTCATTTTCAGCGTAAAATATTGCACTAATTTTTCTTCTTTCCAATTTAGGTCCTTCTACTCAGGTCATGCGTATGGCATTTATGGTTTCTGCTTTTCGACAGCTGTTTGATCTCGCTTATTTTTTTGCGAAGGGCAGCGTGGCTTATGCACGCCGTAAAGGAGTGGCGGTCGGTGAAAATTGTCGTATCTATATTCGCAGTTGGGGCTCAGAGCCATTTTTGGTCAACCTTGGCGATGACGTCACCGTGACCTCAGGGGTAAAATTTATCACCCATGATGGCAGTACCTGCCTAGTCAAAGATCAGCACGGCAAACGCTATCAACGCTTTGCCCCGATTCAGGTCGGTTCGCATGTGTTTATTGGGGTCAATAGCATTATCATGCCGGGTGTGAAGATTGGTTCCAATGTGGTGATTGGTGCAGGTTCAGTTGTGACCAAAGACATTCCAGATAATAGTGTCGCAATTGGCGTACCTGCTAAAGTGGTCTCGAGCTTTGAGGATTATCAAACCAAAATCCAAGCCAGCTGTGCCAGTGACTCAGAGCTGGCTGGCATCCATGATTATCAGCAACGTGTACAACGTGCGATGGCTCTGCAAGCCTCCAAAAATGCTCATTAATTTCTCCCGTTTTAGGTACTGTTATGCTCAATAAAATCATGTTTTTTTTGCCAAGCTTAGGTGGCGGCGGAGCAGAACGTACCGTGATTCAATTGGCCAATAACATGGTTCAGCAGGGACGAAAAGTGGATGTGGTGGTCTGTGATATCACTGGGGTAAAAGGCAAACTTCTTCCTGAGGTTGATCCACAGATTCAATTGGTCGATTTAAACTGTGGTCGTGTTGCCAATGCCATTTTTCCACTGAAAAAACTGTTGCAGGCGGTGGATTATGAGGTGCTGGTGGCGACCCAGACCCATACCAACATTATTGCTGCCTTGGCCAAGCGGTTAGCCAAAAGCTCAGTTCGCTTAATTTTGCGTGAAGTTTCAACCCCTTCGAAAAATTTGAAATTACAGGGTACGGCAAAATTTATTTTAAAAACTTTGGTGAATTGGACGTATCCGATGGCACGGCAAGTGGTGTGTGTCTCCAAAGGTGTAGAAACAGATTTTCGTGAATATTATAGCTATACCCAGGATAATTTAGTCACCATCTATAACCCGGTCATTGACGATACCTATATTGAAAAACTGCAAGTGACGGTTGAGCATCGTTTCTTCCAACCTGAAAATAAAGTCATTCTGGCGGTCGGGCGTTTAACCGAAGCCAAAAATTTTGGTTTTCTGATACGTTCTTTCCACGCCTTACATCAACAACACCCGGAAACCCGTTTGATCATTCTAGGTGAAGGTGAATTACGTGCCGAGTTTGAATCTCTCCTACAAGAGCTGGGTCTAAGTGAAGTGGTCGATCTGCCCGGCTTTGATCCCAATCCCTATGCCTATTTTAAATATACAGAACTGTTTGTATTAAGTTCAAACTGGGAAGGCTTGCCGGGGGTGCTGATTCAGGCCTTGGCCTCAAAAATTAAAGTGGTGAGTACCAATTGTCCGAGTGGTCCTATGGAAATTTTGGCTAATGCCAAATTCGGGTTGTTGGTGGAATGTAATGATCAGGCTGGCATGACGGCGGCAATGCAGCAGGCGATTTTTGGTCAATATGTCACTTATGATGATACTGAGTTGACCGAACATTGCCTGCAATTCCATAAACATACAGTGCAACAGCGTTATCTGCAGCTGATGGAGTCCTCCACATGAATCAGCCAAAACAGACCATTGTGCATGTGATTACCAACTTTGCCGGAGTCGGTGGGGCGGAGATGATGCTGGCCCGTCTGATTCAGCAAACTCAGGATCAGTATAAGCATGTGATTATCGCGCTGATGAAAACTTCGGATGTTTATGCAGAAACTTTATCGCGTTGCCAAAGCCATTATGCATTGGGCTGGAATGGGCTGAATACGCTGGGCACAATCGCCAAACTGCGGCATTTGATCAAATCCATCTCGCCAAAAACTGTGCAGTGCTGGATGTATCATGCCAATGTATTGACCAGTTTAAGTTGTATCGGTCTAAGCCAAAAACCCTACATTTTTTGGGGTATTCACCATTCTTTGGCCTCTCCCCAAGAAGAGTCACTGAGCACCAAAATTGCATTAGCGATGAGTAAAGTCCTGGCACAGCAGCCAAAAGGCGTGATTTATTGCGCGCATTCATCTTTGCAACAACACCAAAACTTTGGCCTGAAAAATAACAATGCCCAAGTGATTGCCAATGGTGTGTTTCTAGATAAGTTTCAGTCTAATCCTAATTTACATGAGCCGTTGGTGATTGGTTTTGCCGGACGTTACCACACTGCCAAAGGCTATTCCTATTTATTTGAAACCATGGCTTTGCTGAAAGATCAGAATCTTGTTTTTAAAATTGCGGGTAGCGGGGCAAGCTTGGACAATCCTGAAGTGAAAGCGTTGTTTGAGCAATATCAGTTGGATGCCAAAAAAGTGCAGCTACTTGATCAAGTGAATGACATGCCTACCTTTTATCAGTCGGTTGATGTGTTCCTGATGACCTCAATTACCGAAGGTTTTCCGAATGTGTTGGTTGAAGCCATGGCATCAGGCTTGCCCTGTATCAGTACCGATGTCGGGGATGCGCGTTTTATTGTGCAGGACATTGGAGCCGTTGTTCCGCCACGTAATGCCCCAGTTTTGGCAGATGCTATTTTAGGTTATGCGGCCAAGAGTTCAGCGGAAAAGTTACAACTGAAACAGCTAGCACGTGAACGGGTGGAACAGAATTTCAGTATTGAAAGTGTCAGTGGGCAATATATACAGATGTGGAGATCGGCACAATGAAATTTCTCATGCTCAGCAGTTTCTTGCCTTCTGCACTAAATTTCCGTGGCAAATTACTGGA
Organism: Acinetobacter sp. UBA5934; assembly: GCF_002430855.1. NCBI lineage: Bacteria > Pseudomonadati > Pseudomonadota > Gammaproteobacteria > Moraxellales > Moraxellaceae > Acinetobacter > Acinetobacter sp. UBA5934. The sequence continues at coordinate 51,058 of NZ_DJDC01000076.1, forward strand.
AGCAATTCACGCTCAAGGCTATGAAATTCATATCATGGCGCCTGAGCTTTCGAGCTTTAGTGAAGAATATGACAAGCTGAAAGCACTGGGTTATCACGTGCATGAAATCCCGATGCAGCGTACCGGCACCAATCCACTGGCAGATTTAAAATTGCTGAAAAACTTGGTTGGGCAGATCCGCCAGATCAAACCGGATGTGGTGTTGTCTTATACTATTAAGCCAGTGATTTACGGCACCTTGGCCGCTTGGCTTGCAGGTGTACCGAAGCGTTATGCCTTAATTACCGGTTTGGGCTATGCGTTTCAAAATGTCGAATTGGGCAACCGCAGTCTGTTTCAAAAAATGGTGCATGGCTTATATGGCTATGCCTTAAAACATGCCGATAAAGTCTTTTTCCAAAACCCTGATGATTTAAAACTTTTCCAAGATATGCATTTATTGCCAGCCAATAAAGCCGCTGTGGTGGTGAATGGTTCAGGTGTGAATGTTCAAGATTTTGCGGTATTGCCTTTGCCGAAGAATGCGCAGGGCATCACTCAAGCTTCATTTCTACTGATTGCCCGTCTACTGGGTGACAAAGGCGTGCGTGAATATGCAGAGGCTGCCAAAATCGTCAAAGCCAAATATCCTGAAACTGAATTCCATTTGGTGGGCTGGATTGATGACAATCCTTCTGCGATTTCACAAGCTGAACTCGATACATGGGTAAGCGACAAAACCGTGAACTATTGGGGTAAACTGAGTGATGTCCGTCCTGCAATTGCGGCAAGTTCCGTTTATGTATTACCTTCTTATCGCGAAGGTACACCGCGTACCGTGTTAGAAGCCATGGCGATGGGTCGCGCCGTGATTACTACCGATGCACCGGGATGCCGTGAAACAGTATCCAATGGGGTGAATGGCTATTTGGTCGGGGTAAAGTCTGTGGATGATTTGGTAGAAACTATGCAGTACTTTATTGAAGATCCAAAACTGATGGACTATATGGGACAGCGTTCACGTGAGATTGCCCTGAATAAATATGATGTGCATCAGGTGAACCGCCATATGATGACTGAAATGGAGCTGATCTGATGTTAAAGCGTAGTCTAGATATCGTGATTGCATCGGCAGCGCTCATTCTTCTGTCACCTGTATATTTCTATGTCGCTTATAAAGTGCGTAAAAACTTGGGTTCACCAGTACTGTTTCGTCAGGTACGTCCAGGTTTATATGGCAAGCCATTTGAAATGATTAAATTTCGCAGCATGAAAGATGCGGTGGATGCACAGGGCAATGTCCTGCCGGACAGTGAGCGTTTAACCCCATTTGGCAAAATGCTGCGTGCCAGCAGTTTGGATGAAATGCCGGAACTGTGGAATGTGATTAAAGGTGACATGAGTATTGTCGGGCCACGTCCATTGTTGATGGAATATCTGCCTTTATATAATAGCGAGCAAGCCAAGCGGCATAACGTGCGTCCAGGTATTACCGGTTATGCGCAAGTGAATGGTCGTAATGCCATTTCTTGGGAGAAGAAATTTGAACTCGATACGTGGTATGTGGAAAATCAATCTTTATGGCTCGATTTTAAAATTATGCTGAAAACCATTAAAAAAGTGATTGCCAAAGATGACATCAGTGCCGAAGGTGAGGCAACCATGACCAAATTTACCGGCACACCGGAACAAAAATAATGACAACACTTTATGCAATTTATGGAGCTTCAGGTTGTGGGCGTAGTTTGATGCCGGTGGCACGTCAGCAATTGGCACGAGAACATGACCGCTCTGAAATCGTCTTTATTGATGATGCCTTAACCGAGGTGGCTTCAGTGAATGGTCATCGTGCCATGAACTATCAAACTTTTTTAAATGAAACGGCATCTGAAAAACACGTACAAATTGCGATTGCCAATAGCCGTGTGCGGGAAAAAATTGCCCAGCGTCTAGAAGCAGACAATATTTCACTGTGGTCGATTCAGGCAGACAATGTGGTCTTGATGGATCAATCAGACATTGCAGCAGGTGCAGCCTTAAGTCCTTTTGTCAGCATCACTTCAAATATCAAAATCGGCAAATGCTTTCACGCCAATTTATACAGCTATGTCGAGCATGATTGTGTGATTGGGGATTTCGTTACCTTTGCGCCGGGCGTAAAATGCAACGGCAATATTCATATTCATGACCATGCCTATATTGGCGCAGGGGCTATGATCAAGCAGGGTACACCGGATCAACCTTTGGTGATTGGTGCAGGTGCGATTGTCGGTATGGGTGCCGTGGTCACCAAAAGTGTACCAGCAGGGGCCACTGTGGTGGGTAATCCTGCCCGTATTGTGCAGCCAAAATAGTTTTTAAAATCAGGAAAATTCCATGTTAAACAGCGCATTTGAACCGTGGCCAAGTTTTACGCAAGCCGAAGCGGATGCGGTTTCAAAAGTCCTTCTCTCCAATAAAGTCAATTATTGGACTGGGCAGGAGTGCCGTGAATTCGAAAAGGAATTTGCACAGTTTGCAGGAACGCAGCATGCCGTGGCATTGGCCAATGGCACGGTTGCCCTAGATGTGGCACTTAAAGCTCTAGAGATTGGTGCAGGCGATGATGTGATTGTCACCTCACGTACTTTCCTAGCATCAGCAAGTTCGATTGTCACTGCAGGGGCGAATCCGATCTTTGCCGATGTTGAACTGGATTCACAAAACATCTCACGCCGTAGCATTGAAGCGGTGCTTACGCCAAATACCAAAGCCATTATTTGTGTGCATTTGGCCGGCTGGATGTGTGATATGGATCCGATCATGCAACTGGCTGAGGAAAAAGGCATCTTTGTGATTGAGGATTGTGCCCAGGCGCATGGTGCCAAATATAAAGGCAAATCAGCAGGTTCAATTGGCCATATCGGGGCGTGGTCCTTCTGCCAGGACAAGATTATGACCACCGGTGGTGAAGGCGGCATGGTCACCACCAATGATGAAACATTGTGGAAAAAAATGTGGTCGTATAAAGATCACGGTAAAAACTTTGACAGCGTCTATAATAAACAACACCCACCGGGATTCCGTTGGTTGCATGACTCCTTTGGCACCAACTGGCGCATGATGGAAATGCAGGCGGTGATCGGTCGTCTGCAACTGATCGAGATGCCGACTTGGACGGAAAAACGCAACAGTAATATGGCATGTATTCAGGCGGCGTTTGAAAATAGCCCATATTTCACTGTGTCAAAACCATCTGATGATTATGTACACGCAGCCTATAAATGTTATGTACAAGTCAATATTGATGCTTTGCCTGAAGGATGGTCACGGGACCGCATCATGGCGGAAATTAATGCGCTAAACGTACCCTGTTTTAGCGGTTCATGTTCAGAAGTGTATTTGGAAAAAGCCTTTGATGGAACAAAGTGGCGTCCGGTTGAAAGTTTGCCAAATGCGAAACAGTTGGGTGAGACCAGCCTCATGTTCTTGGTGCATCCAACTTTGTCTGAGCAAAGCATTCAGAAAACCGTAGATGCTATTCAGCAGGTCATCATTAAAATCTAAATGAGAAAAGGCGTATAATTTGCGCCTTGTTTAATTTTCTATTCCCTAAATTCGAGCGCTTTGTGAAAGACATTATTCGATCTATAGCATCTTTACCGCGTCGCCAAAAACAGATTGTTTTGGTGCTGATGGATCTGTGTGTCTTACCGCTCATGATGTGGATGGCGTATGCCATTCGCTTGGCGCGCCCCAATGTTCAAGTGATGCAAGGGTTAGACAGCTGGTATGTGTATATTGGCAGTTTAGGCGTTGCTATTTTTGCATTGCTTGGCATTTATAGTGCGATTGTCCGTTCATTTAATGAAGATTATTTGTTACGTATATCCATTGGTACCTTTGTACAGATTGTAGCGCTATATGCAATTAAAAAGTTAGATGTCGCCTTTATCCCGATGAGTATTCCACTCATGTACGGTTTTATGCTGTTTTCTTACATGTGGTGGAGTCGTGCTGTCATTCGCTATGCAACGATTAAAACCTTTGCCAAGAAACAGACCCGTAAACGTGTCGCAATATATGGTGCAGGCCTTGCAGGTCAGCAAATTGCAGCAGCTTTAAATCGCTCAGATGATTATTTACCCGTTTGTTTTATTGATGATAAGAAATCCCTGCAAGGGCAATCTTTAAGTGGGTTAAATATTTATTCCCCCAAACGTGCATTAAATAAGTTAGGTAAATTTGGCATTGAAGAAATTCTCCTGGCGATGCCATCGGTGGGACGTGCGCGTAAAAAAGAGATCATTGAGTCGTTTGATTCTGCAGATGTGAAGATTATGGAACTGCCAGGGGTAACCCAGTTGGTCGATGGTCGGGTGCAAATCTCGGATATCCGTGAGGTAGATATTATCGACTTACTTGGCCGTGATCCGGTGCCCCCCAAAGCTGAGCTGCTTGAAAAAAATATTAAAAATAAAGTCGTGATGGTCACAGGGGCGGGAGGCTCGATTGGCTCTGAACTCTGTCGTCAAATCGTGAAACATCAGCCGAAGTGCCTCATTTTGTTTGAAATGTCAGAGTTTGCCTTGTATTCAATTGACCGTGAGTTACAAAACGCAGGCATTCGAATTGTACCAATATTAGGTTCAGTCACTAACCAACAAAAGCTAGAACGCATTATTGCAGAATACCAAGTACAAACGGTTTACCATGCCGCAGCATATAAGCATGTGCCCTTAGTAGAAGCCAATCCTTTTGAAGGTATCTATAACACCTCGATTGGTACCGCACGCAGTGTTGATGCAGCTGTGAATCAGGGTGTGGAAACCTTTGTTTTAATTTCCACCGATAAAGCCGTGCGCCCGACCAATGTCATGGGGGCTTCTAAACGTATGGCCGAGCTGTATTGTCAGGGTTTAGCATCAACCCATCCTAAAACCCAGATCAGTATTGTGCGTTTTGGTAATGTGCTCGGTTCTTCCGGTTCTGTTGTACCTTTGTTTAAAAAGCAGATTGCCCAAGGCGGACCGGTTACGGTGACGCATCCGGAAGTGACACGTTACTTTATGACCATTCCTGAAGCAGCCCAGCTGGTGATTCAGGCAGGGGCCATGGGTACGGGCGGTGACGTATTTTTATTGGATATGGGAGAGCCGGTCAAAATTGTCGATTTGGCCAAGCAAATGATTCGCTTAAGCGGTTTTCGTCCCATTGATGAAAATGGACTGGGTGATATTGAAATACAGTTTACAGGGTTACGTCCGGGTGAAAAGTTGTATGAAGAGTTATTGATAGATCAGGAAAACATTGAAAATACAGAACATTCTAGAATATTAAAGTCTTATGAAACATATTATCCATGGCAAGAAATTTTAACGGTTTTTGACAGCCTGAATATATTGAGTCGGGAAAATATTGAAACAAAACCGCTATATACATTATTAAATAAATATGTATCTGGTTTTAATAGATAATAGGCAGCTATTAATAAGAGTTTTTATTAATAAGCATCAATATATTTTTTATTCCACTAATACCATAAATAGAGTTTGGTAAAAAAAGTAAACAAAATCTTTTATTTAAAATAAGCATTAAAATTGCTAGAATATTAATCTGAATTTAAGTCTTATTTTTACTATAATTTAGATAGGGATTTTGCGTGAAAAAAGTTCTACTTGTTTTTGGTACAAGACCCGAAGCAATTAAAATGGCGCCTTTGGCATTACAGTTAAAACAAAATAACCAAAGCTTCGAAACAAAGGTCTGTGTAACAGGTCAACATCGTCAAATGTTGGATCAAGTGCTTGAACTTTTTAATTTGACTCCTGATTTTGATTTAAATTTAATGAAACCGGGTCAAACACTTTCTGATGTAACTTCTGGAGTTCTAAAGGGCTTAGAGGCGGTTTTCACAGAATGGTTACCAGATGTTGTATTGGTGCATGGCGACACGGCAACAACCTTTGCAGCATCATTGGCAGCATACTATCACAAGGTGAAAATTGGTCATGTTGAAGCTGGATTACGCACCGGTGATATTTACTCACCCTGGCCGGAAGAAGCTAATCGTAAACTAACCGGAGCATTGGCAAATTATCATTTTGCACCAACTCAGTCCTCTTATAATAATTTAATTAAAGAAAATATTAATCCGGAAAATATTACAATTACAGGAAATACTGTAATTGATGCTTTATTAAAGGTGAAAGAAAAAGTAGAAACTGATCATAAACTTATTGCTGATTTTAAAACGCAATTCAGTTTCTTGGATGAAAATAAAAAATTGATTCTAGTTACAGGGCACCGCCGTGAAAACTTTGGTCAAGGCTTCTTAAATATTTGTCAGGCATTGGCAAATATTGCTCAAAAATATTCAGATGTACAAATTGTATATCCGGTGCATTTAAATCCAAATGTACAAAAACCTGTAAATGAACTTTTATCGGGTATTTCAAATATTCATTTAATCGCCCCTCAGGATTATCTGCCTTTTGTATACCTCATGAATCGCAGTTATTTAATTTTAACTGACTCTGGTGGCATTCAAGAAGAAGCACCTTCATTAGGCAAGCCTGTACTGGTCATGCGTGATACCACTGAACGTCCTGAAGCTGTAGAGGCAGGTACAGTTAAGCTGGTAGGAACAGATACGACATTAATTGAAAAATATGTAACGGACTTATTAACAAATAATGAGTTGTATAAACAAATGGCAGAAGCCCACAACCCGTATGGTGATGGAACTTCATGTCAGCAAATTATTGAATTTTTGAAGAATAACTGAGTAAGTGTAAGTAATATTATGAATAATCAATTTAAACATATTTGTGTTATTGGTCTTGGATATATTGGTTTACCGACAGCAGCGACTTTTGCTGCACACGGCATTCAAGTGACTGGGGTGGATGTTAATCAGCATGCTGTCAACATGATTAACCAAGGTAGAGTACATATTGTTGAACCTGACCTAGATGCTTTAGTGAAAGTGGTCGTTGCAAAGGGCATGTTATCTGCACAAACCACGCCAGTTGAGGCAGATGCATATATTGTTGCAGTACCCACACCGTTTAAAGATGATTATCAGCCTGACCTTAAATATATTGAAGTAGCCTCTAAAGCTTTAGCCCCTTACTTAAAACCGGGTAATTTAGTCATTCTTGAGTCAACTTCACCTGTAGGTGCGACTGAACAAATGGCGGCATGGTTAGCTGAAGCGCGCCCAGACTTAACCTTCCCTGAACAGGCAGGCGAGCAGGCAGATATTTTAGTTGCGCATTGTCCTGAACGTGTATTGCCAGGCAAAGTTTTACAAGAACTGATTAGTAATGACCGAATTATTGGTGGTATGACAACACGTTGTTCAACTGCTGCATGTAATTTGTATAAAACATTTGTGCAAGGCAGTTGTATTGAGACCAATGCACGTACCGCGGAAATGTGTAAACTCACAGAAAATTCATTTCGTGATGTAAACATTGCCTTTGCCAATGAATTATCAATTATTTGTGACAAGCTCGATATTAATGTTTGGGAACTGATTGCACTTGCTAACCGCCACCCGCGTGTCAATGTTTTACAGCCGGGTCCGGGTGTAGGCGGGCACTGTATTGCAGTTGATCCTTGGTTTATTGTAGCGAAAACCCCTGAACAGGCACGTTTGATTCGTACTGCCCGTGAAGTAAATGATTCGAAGCCTGAATGGGTGATTGAACAGGTAAAAATTAAGATTGCGGAGTTTCTACAGGCAAACCCAGAAAAAACCATTAAAGATGTAACTGTGGCTTGTTATGGTCTGGCTTTTAAACCTGATATTGATGACCTGCGTGAAAGTCCAGCTTTAGAAATTACTAAAAAGCTTGCTGAGCAAGGTTTAAATATTTTGGCAATTGAACCAAATATTAATGAATTACCAGAAAAATTAATAGGTAAAGTTCAATTGGTTAATTTAGATGATTCGAATAAAGCTGATATTAAAGTAGTATTAGTCGCTCATAAGGAGTTTAAGAACAACACTCATCTTACTAAAAAAGATGTTGTTTCTTTAGTAAGTCTCTAATTATTATTTCACAAGGACGTGAATTTTTCTTTTGAGTAATTTATGAAATTATTTTTTAAGTTTTTAATTATTCTCACAAGTGGACCATTATTCTCATTAAAATTTTTTAGAAATTTAAGATGGTATGCACATAAAAAAATGTTTAATACGAATTTATTTTATGTTGCTGAATACGTGAAAATAGTTAAAGCACATCCTAATGAAGGAAGTTTTATCAAATTTGGAAAAAGTGTTCATGTGGGAGAATATGCTTATATAGACTACTCTGGAGGTATACAGATTGGTAATCATGTAGCAATATCAGAAGGGGTAAAAATATTCACTCATAATCATAATGTGCATGGAGTATATAAGGATTGGAATAAAAATGAGAAAGTTTTTTCAAATTTATCAATTCAAGATTATGCATGGATAGGTGCTAATAGCATGATTTTAGAATCTGTAAATGAAATAGCTGAGGGCAGTATAGTAGCTGCAGGAGCAGTTTTGACAAAAAATACAGAACCTTACTCAATTTATGCTGGAAATCCTGCTAAGAAAATAGGTGAACGTTTGGTAAGTGAAATCAATGCAATTTAATAAAAAAAATATACTTTCTTTGTTAATATATATATTAAGTGTAGCTGCTTTTACTTTAACAGATTTCTTTGTTATAAGTTTTGATGATAATAATATTATCGCTGATTGGGCTTTCTATAAGTCTTCAATTTTTATAGTAGGATCAATTTGTATATTAGGATTTGATCAACTACTGTTAAGAAATATAAATTCATACTCTGTACTAAAAAAACAATTTTTAGTACAGAGTTTTATTATATCATTAATAATTATTTGCGTTTTTTACTATTTTCAAACATTTGAAAAATCAATTTATATGGGGGTGATAGGTTTTACTTATTCATATTTGATGTTTCAAGCAGGTTTTTATAGAGCTAATGGTAATTTAACACAATCCCAAATTAGAACAAATTTTTGGAAAATAATTTTTTTAGCTTTTTTAGTATTTTTTTATTTTTTTAATTTTAATTTAAATTTGCCATTGCTATTAACACTATCGATGTTGTTTGTTGTTTTTTTGGATATTTTTTCTAAAAACAATATCTATTTACAGAATCAATCTAATTCTAATGATTTTAAAATGAATACTATAGTTGGATTTTATTTGTTTTTACATAGTTTTAGTCTAGTTATTGCTAATTATGGAGAGCAATTTTTAATTAATATTTATAATAAAAAAGAAATTTCTTCTTTAATTTTTACTTATAATACAGTATTTAACTCAGTTGTTTTAGCAGTTATAGCATTTATTGGTTTTGCATTAGGTCCGAAAGTAAGAAATGATAAAAATTTTAATAAGAAAAAGTATATTAAATATATGCTTATTATTTTATTAATTGCCATTTTTATATCTCTAATTAATTCCATTGCAGTATATGCTTTTTATGACTATATGCCATTTATTTTTGTCTTTAAAAAAGAATTATATATACTAATTTTACTATTATCATTATTAAAATCTATATATATTATGCCATCTTTATGTTTAGGTATATATGGTACAAATAATAGCTTAAAAAAATCTTCTATTATAAGTTTGATTTTAGCTTTAATTTATGTAATATGTTTTTTATTTTTGTTAAAATATAATTTTAGATATCTAGTTCAAGGATTACTGTTAGTTATGTTACTGCAATGGATT
>NZ_DJDC01000133.1:0-5426 GCF_002430855.1 Acinetobacter sp. UBA5934
GGGCGGTTCTGCAAAACAGGGTCGTAACCGTAAGATGCAAGCCATTTTACCGCTGAAAGGTAAAATCCTGAACGTGGAACGTGCGCGCTTTGACAAGATGATCTCGAGTCAGGAAGTCGGTACGCTGATTACGGCCTTGGGCTGCGGTATTGGCCGTGAAGAGTACAATCCGGACAAGTTGCGTTATCACAAAATCATCATCATGACCGATGCTGACGTCGATGGTTCGCACATTCGTACGTTACTGTTGACCTTCTTCTTCCGTCAAATGCCTGAACTGGTGGAACGTGGTTATATCTATATCGCACAGCCACCATTGTATAAGTTGAAAAAAGGTAAGCATGAGCAATATCTTAAAGATAATGATGCTCTGGAAACCTTCCTGATTTCAAATGCAATTGATGATTTATCCTTGCATATTAGTGCTGAATCTCCAGCTATTACCGGTCAAGCACTGGCAAAAGTGATTGAAGATTACCAAGTTTCACAGAAAAGTTTGAATCGTTTAACTCTCCGTTATCCAGCAAGTTTGCTGGATGGTTTGCTGGGCCTGGATGCATTCAAGCTCGACCATAGCCATGATGAAGACTATGTGAAACAGTGGTCTGAACAGTTGCGCGCTGCTATCGAAGCGTATCAGCCAAGTTTACGTCCTGAAATCACGCTTGAACTGTTTGAGAAAGAACACGCAGATGGCAGCAAGGTGGCGCATTACTGGCCACGTGTAACGGTATATGTACACAACTTGCCACACCATTATTTGCTGGATGCTGGCCTGCTGGCTTCAAGTGAATACAAGCGTTTACTGCAAAACTCGAAGAGCTGGTTTACCTTGCTTGAAGATGGTGCTTATTTGCAGAAAGGTGATCGTAAGATTAATGTGGCGACTTTCCATCAGGTTTGGCAGCACATTTTATCTGACTCACGTCGCGGCATGATGATCCAGCGCTATAAAGGACTGGGTGAGATGAATGCGGAACAGCTATGGGAAACCACCATGGATCCTGAAAACCGTAACATGCTGCAAGTGACTATTGACGATGCCATTGAAGCAGATCGCATGTTCTCCTGTTTGATGGGAGATGATGTGGAACCGCGTCGTGCCTTCATTGAAGAAAATGCCCTGAATGCGGATATTGATGCTTGATCTATTGATAAGTGAAATTGTAAACAGCACCCTTCGGGGTGCTTTTTTTATGCTATTTTTATCTTAATCTGATTACCTTTTAGCCATCTTTATTTTTATTAAAATGACTTATTCCTCTGTCATGATGACTCTAAGCAAGAGGAAATCATCATGCAATATGACGAGGTGAGCGCTATGGATCAAGAATTGGAACAGATCCGTGATATCTGGACTGAGGCCTTTTTTAGCGGAAATTATGAGGTCCTTGCTCAGTATGAACATGAACAGTTCAAGGTGGTCTACGAGCAGGAAGGTCGTGTAGAAAGCAATTTTGTCCGCTATGACAGGATTGCTCATGCCGTAAAAAATGGTGTCTGGAAGCCGCAAAAACCCGCAGTTGAGTTTGAAGAATTTGATTATGATAAAGATTTGAAGCATTGCAAAGTCTTGATTGGCTTGCAGGATCAGAAACAGATTCAGGAATCATGGGTCAATCAGGGCGCTTGGAAAATTATCGAACTCAGGTTTTTAAAACGTAAGAAAACCGCTCAAAATAAATAATAAAACTTAATCCAAATAGAAAACATAAGGAAAAACTCATGTGGATAACTTGCTAAACCATCAGTTTAGTGGATTAGAAAAATTAAAATTAACTTATCCACAAGATAAAATAATCTTTTATTTTAAATTTAAACTGGAATTTTGAAGGGTTGTGGATAAGATTTTTAAATTTAAAATCTTGTTTTAAATTTATTTTAAGATGATTTTGAATTTAAAACTTGATGGTGTTGTTCAATTGAAAATAAATCGCTATAGCTGGCTAAAATGACTATCGAGAAGGGACGTTTAGAAAAATTAAAAAATCGCAGTACAACTTTAAAATTGTACTGCGATTATAAAATAAGCATTGCTTTAGCTTGGCTTAAGAATAGAAAAATGCCTTATTCAAAAGAACTTTCCAGCTCTTCCAGTTCCATCATCAGCTCTAGCATTTGTTCTTCCGCAGTTTCCAGTTCACTTTTTAACTTGGCTTGTTCATTCATCAATTTAAGTAAATCATCTTTACGATTTGCTTCATAGATTGCCGTATCAGCCAGTAATACTTCAATTTCAGTTAAACGTGCTTGCAGCTTGGTCATCTGTGCTTCATTTTTTTCAATATTTTTACGAATTGGGCGGATCATTTCACGGCGTCGTGCGGTTTCTTTACGTTGCGCTTCTTTATCGAGCTTGGATATTGCCGGTTTTACTTCTACTTGCGACTTCACCGGTTCAGCAGATTTTTGACCATTTTTGATCATCTCGATACGTGCCTGACGTAACCAATCCGCATATGCAACCAGATCACCATCAAATTCACGACATTGACCATTGTGGACCAATAACAATTCATCGCATACGCTGGCAATCAGTTGACGCTCATGCGATACCAATACCACAGCACCTTCAAAGTCTTGTAAAGCCATGGTCAGGGCATGACGCATATCCAGGTCCAAATGGTTGGTCGGTTCATCCAGAATCAACACGTTTGGACGTTGCCATACAATTAAAGCCAAAGCTAAACGTGCACGCTCACCACCGGAGAAGCCTTCACTTGGTGTATCCATACGTTCGCCACTAAAGCCAAAACTTCCCAGGAATGCACGTAAAGTTGCTTCACTGATTTTTTTGTCCGCGATTCTTGACAATTGCAGCATTGGACTGGCACTACCATCCAGGGCATCCATTTGATGCTGGGCAAAATAACCAATATTCAGCAATTCAGAATCTTTGCGTGTCCCTTTGAGTAGTTTCAGGTCACCGACTAAAGATTTGATCAGCGTCGACTTACCTGCACCATTCATCCCAAGTAAACCGATACGGCTGCTGGGGGTGATTTGTAGATTGACATTGGTCACAATCAACTTATCGCCATAACCAATATCTGCATGTTCCAGTTGCAGCAGAGGCGAGCTCATTTTAGTCGGTTCACGGAAACTGAAGGTAAACGGTGTATCGACATGCGCAGCAGAAAGTTCCTGCATACGTTCTAATTGTTTAATCCGGCTTTGAGCCTGTTTGGCTTTGGTGGCTTTGGCCTTAAAGCGGTCAATAAATTTTTGTAAATGTGCCCGCGTTTCAAGCTGTTTTTCATAAGCTTGTTGTTGCTGTGCCAGACGTTCACTACGGGTACGTTCAAAGGTGGAATAATTTCCGGTGTATAAAATGAGTTCTTGGTTTTCGATATGTAAAATATGATCGGTAACGGCATCCAGGAAATCACGGTCATGTGAAATTAAAATCAGGGTGCCTTCATAAGCTTTTAACCAGTCTTCCAGCCATAAAATTGCATCTAAGTCTAGATGGTTGGTCGGTTCGTCCAGTAACAGCAAGTCTGAACGGCTCATCAGCGTACGGGCTAAGTTTAAACGCATACGCCAACCGCCAGAGAAACTTGAAACATCCAGTTGAGACTGATGCTCAAAGAAACCCAGACCCGCCATCAACTGTGATGCTTTTGATGGGGCAGAGTAGCCATTAATTTCGTCGAAACGGCCATATAAATGTGCTAATTCTTCATTATTCAGGTTTTCAGGATGTTCCAGTTTATGCTGGATATCCCAATATTCCTCATCTCCAGACAGGACAAAATCAATGGCTTTCATCTCTAGCGCTTTAATTTCCTGCGCCATATGGGCCACTGTCCAGACAGCAGGACGTTTCAGGGAACCGCCATCCGATTCCATGCCACCCAATAAGGCAGCAAACAGGGTCGATTTTCCTGCACCATTGACACCAGTTAGGCCAATTTTCCATCCTGGATGTAGCTGCATAGACGCTTTTTGAAATAAAACACGTCCACCGCGACGTATAGAAAGTTGATCTAACTGAATCATTGAAATATCTAAAAGAGAAGAATGATGGGGCTATTCTAAAGGAAGCTACTCAGAAAAGAAAAAGGCTGGGCATTATTCTTTCTTATAAAAGCATGATTTTAAGTAGATCAATGAAAATGTGACAAATTATGCAAAAAATAGCCTTTCGTCAGAAAGGCCTGAGCAGCTCTGTTTTTAGTATAAAAAGAAAATTATAGTGATTTTCTACGAGAAAAAAGTGAAAAAAGAATAAGGTACATCATGAAAAAAAGGACTTTTATTTTATCTACGCTCACACTTTTGAGTTTTTCGAGCTTAGCGCAGGCAAAACAGAATATCTGTGTATTTGATTTACTCGGTAAAGCAGGTGAGTCCTATAAATTAATTGAAGAATGGGCTTTGGCCAGTCAAAACTGGGGTGCCAAGGTCAATCTAATGCCGTATCAAGACGAAGCAAAAATTGAAAAAGATTTTAAAGCCGGTGTCTGTGATGCTTTTTACATGACCTCCATGCGTGCCCGTGCCTATAACAAATTTGCCGGTTCAATTGATGCACTCGGTGGCGTTCCAAGTAATCAGATTGCACAAAAAGCCATTTCTTTTGTGCTGGATAAACGCAATAAAAAGCGGCTGATTAGTACCATTGCCAATGAAAAATATGAGGTAGCAGGGATTGGACAAATTGGTACGGCTTATCTTTTTGTACGTGATAAATCTATCAATACTATTGAAAAAGCAAAAGGTAAAAAGTTTGCTATTCTGCACTATGATCAGGCGCAAAAAATTGTTGTCCAGCGTATTGGTGCAGTGCCGGTAATGGCTGATATTTCTAATTTTGTGAAAAAATTCAACAATGGTGAAGTCGACATGATTGCTGCACCTGCGTATGCCTTTAAGCCGCTAGAAATCTATAAAGGCTTGGGTTCTACTGGGGCAATGATTAATTTTCCAGTCGTCAACGTGACGGCCGATTTGGTGATTCGTCCAGAAAAATTTCCTGAAGGCTTTGCAGACCAATCACGTAGCTGGTTTATCAAAATTTTGCCGAAAAGCTTTGCGATGGTACAGCGCTTGGAAGCCGGAATTCCTGCCAAATATAAAGTAAATTTGACTAAACAAGATCATGAGAAATATCAAAAAATATTACGAGATGGTCGTTTAGATCTGACCAAACAAGGAATTTATGAACCGACCATGATGACAGTGCTTAAAAAAGCCCGTTGTACTGTGGAGCGAACCAATTTTGAGTGTTCATTGAACGGCGAATAAATAGGCAGTTATGTTTTTATTTGTAAAATAGCTCAAATTTTATAAATTATACGTAAAAATCGTTCTTACATAAATTTATGATTTTTATTATTTATTTTAAAAAATAAAAAGCGATTGACATCTAAATGATAATTAATTGGAGTAAATGCTCTATTTTTTTATCATGAACTTGCTTA
>NZ_DJDC01000146.1:0-27365 GCF_002430855.1 Acinetobacter sp. UBA5934
ATTTGGCTCTCCAACCTGGGCTCGAACCAGGGACCTGCGGATTAACAGTCCGTCGCTCTACCGACTGAGCTATTGGAGAATCTGCATGCGATTATAAGGGGATTTTACAGGGGGTCAAGCTAAAAGTGTCACGATTCCTTAATTTTCATGCTGTATGCTTTTAATTTAAACAACTAAATCAAAAATGTTAAAAAAACTTGCACAGCCAAAACCGGCTTGTTAGATTAAATGCATAACAGAGCGTTTGAATGAAAGTTCAAACAGTGTGGATTTAAACCAACTTGCCAGCACTAAAATGGCTAAACAGGAGAAAGCGAATGCATACGCTGACGATTGCCGAAATTTTTTCAAATTTATCTTTTTATCAAGACAATTACCTTTCTATTATTCAAGATCCAGAGCGTTATCAAACAGCTGTTGAAGATGCGTTTATTCAAGTCTGGCCTGTAGGTACTCAAGCCTTATATCTGGGGGACTTGCTACAGCTATGGTTTAGCGATAAATGGCTGATTAACTCACCCTGTCAATTACTTCTCGATAGCTATTCCAATGGTCCTAAACAACCTTTGCAACGTGATCATGACCTGTATTTATATCAGTTGAATGGCAGTGCCTTAACTGGACGAAATAACTCTAAAGTCTGGTCGGTATCGGAACAGAAGAAGCTCTCGGTTTCACTGGATAGCGTGTTCAAGTACCTATGTATCTATAAAGGGACTTCGCGTCCAGAAATTGATTTCCCGGCATTAACGAAATCATTTAAATCAGCGATATAGATCCAAACAAACTGGAGAGCTCAAGTAAAATACTTGAGCTCTTTGTGCATCATGATTTTAAAACGTGAATCAAGCCTCAACGCAGAATCATGCACGTTGCCGTAGCATGTGCGTAAAGCTTACCTTCATCATCGACAATTTTGCCTTCAGAAATCCCCAGATTTTTACTGATGTTAATGACGGTGCCTAAAGCAAGCAGTTCTTGATCTTTGGGGATAGGTCGGCACATTTTTATATTTAAATCGATAGTGCCATAACCGACGCCTGCTTCCAGCATGCTGTGGACGGCACAGCCAGTCACTGAATCCAGCACGGTTGCTGCAAAACCGCCATGTACGCCACCTAAGAGGTTTAAGTGACGGCTATCCGCTTTCACTTTGAAGCGAATAGTACCTTCAGTCACTTCATAGGGTTGCATCGGCATGGTTTCACTGATACTTGCAGGTGGAATCTTTCCTGCACACATGGCTTGTAACAGTTGCAGTCCGGTCATTTCTTTGGGATTCATTCTACTTATTTCCTTATTGATACCTTTATTTATTCATCAGTTCCAAAAAGGAAGCTAGATTTCAATTAAGCAAAATTTAACCATGTCGTCAACACTCAGCTTTGAGTGAATTCAGGTAAAATGCATGAGCATGCTAGATGTTGTGGTAACCGGTAATACTCACATTGAGTCAAAAGGTATGGCTGTAAAAATCATTTTCATTTGATTTGAAGCCTATCTTCATCTATTGAAATGGCGAATAAGACAACTTGATAAGAGAATTATTTCAAAATTCTTTAATAACACTTATACAGAGATAAATTTGTCCCTTATATATAAAACAAACAATATTTTAAATATTTTTGCTCAGCATTAACGTCATCAAGGAAATAACAATGAATGGATCATGTTTATGCGGTAAAACTAAGTTTCAAGCAGAATTAAAAAATCATGATGTACATGCCTGCCACTGTTCCATGTGCCGTCAGCAGTCAAGTGGTGTAATGATGAGTGTGGATATAGAGCCAGACAGTTTAAGGTTTGAAGATCAGCAATATTTAACGTTATTTCAATCGTCTGAATGGGGAGAGCGCGGTTTTTGCAGTCGCTGCGGCACCTTGCTTTTCTGGCGTACCCAAGAGGGCAGTTATTGCAACATTAATGTCTTTGCCATGCAGGAACAGCCGAAAGATTTAAAATTGACTACAGAAATTTATATTGATCATAAGCCCGATTTTTACCAGTTTAAATATTCTACAGAGCAGCTCACGGAGGCTGATGTAATTGCATTGTTTTCTAAAGATGAAGAAGAAAAATAATTCACGCATTCATATTTCCACAATTTAATCATGTGTATTTCTTATAAATTGAATCAGTAAATTTCTATAGATTTAAATAGTTAGATTAGCTATATCTGAAGCATGCTGTTGATAGGGATGCTCAACCATGCTGTTTAAAATCATGATTGCCATGTTGGCTTTTGCTGCCAATTCGGTGTTATGCCGTTTGGCGTTGACGGATCAATATATTGATCCAATGAGCTTTAGCCTGATACGTGTCTGTAGTGGCGCTGCCGTTTTATTGTTGCTTTATCTATTTTCTACAGAAAAAGCCAAAATTGAGTGGAATATTAAAAACGGTTTTTTCCTGGCGCTGTATATCGTGGCCTTTTCATTGGCTTATCTACATATAGATGCAGGCGTTGGCGCACTACTGTTATTTGGCACGGTACAGCTCAGCATGGTCGGTTATGGTTTGTGGCATGGTGAAAAAATTAATATTCAGCGTGGTACAGGGTTGGGCATCGCAATTCTTGGTATTTTTATTCTCTTGCTTCCGGGCACAGCTGCACCTAATTTTGTTTATGCAGCCATGATGGTGCTTTCAGGAATAGGCTGGGCCATGTACAGCATTGCGGGCAAGAATATGCAAAGCCCGTTGGCAAGTAGCTTGGCTAATTTTGTGCTTGCGATTCCTTTTGTCTTGCTAGCTTATGCCGCGTTTTATACGAAAAGCTTGGTACGACCTCAAGGTGTACTTTTGGCTATAATCTCGGGCGGTTTGGCCTCAAGCGGTGCCTATGTGCTGTGGTATGTCATTGTGAAACAGATTGACCGTGTGACAGCCAGCAGTGTACAGCTCTCTGTGCCGTGTTTAGCTATTTTGGGGGGTGTTCTATTTATTGGCGAAGCGCTTAGCTGGAGAATTATCATTGCTACGGTGATTGTTTTGGCGGGAATCGCACTGGTTGTTTTAGATAAGTCTGGGTCAAACTCAGCAGTTAAAGTGAAATCATAATTGAAAATTTTAGCTATTTTTAGTGTGGTCTATAATTCTTTGCATCTGAAAATATAAAAAACCCGCGAAAATCGCGGGTTTTTTAAAATCTTACTTTAGAAAAAGCAGATTATTTTTCAGCAGCAATTGAAGCAATCGCAGCGTCAACGCCTTCGATTGAGTCAGCCGCTTTCTTGATACGTGCTAACGCATCTACAAGCACTTCATCAGCAGTTGCATAAGAAATACGCATGTAACCGCCTAGACCGAATGCATCACCAGGAACAACGGCAACACCAGTTTCTTCCAATAACCATGCAGAGAATTCAGTGCAAGATTTTAAGCCTTTAGCACGAATTAACGGTTTGATGTTTGCGTATGCATAGAATGCACCATCAGCAGGTAGGCAAGTAATACCGTTGATGTCGTTTAAGCCTTTTACAACCAAGTCATGACGGCGTTTGAATGCTTCAATCATTGGCTCAAGAACGTCTTGAGGGCCGTTCAATGCAGCTTCAGCAGCAACTTGCGAAATAGAAGTTGGGTTTGAAGTCGATTGAGACTGGATTTTTTTCATTGCGCCAATCAGTTTAGCAGGACCCGCTGCGTAGCCAATACGCCAGCCAGTCATTGCATAGGCTTTAGATACACCGTTAAGTACGATTACGCGGTCGTAAAGGTCTGGAGCAACAGTTGCGATGTTGTAGAACTCATCATCCCAACGGATTGGTTCGTACATGTCATCAGATGCCACTAGAACTTCTGGGTATTTACGAAGCACTTCAGCCAAAGCTTCTAGCTCAGCTTTGGTATAGATCATACCAGTCGGGTTAGATGGGCTGTTTAATACCACTAAACGCGTTTTGTCAGTGATTGCAGCTTCTAATTGTTCAGGTGTGATTTTGAAACGTTGTTCTTCACCACATTTCACAACAACTGGAACACCTTCCGCGATAATCACCATATCTGGATAGCTAACCCAATAAGGCGCAGGGATGATCACTTCATCACCTTTGTTTAACAAGGCAAGTGCCAAGTTAAAGAATGACTGTTTACCACCGCAAGAAACCAGGATCTGGTTTGCTGCATAGTCAAGATTATTGTCGCGTTTAAATTTCGCAATAATCGCTTTTTTAAGACCTGGAGTACCGTCAACAGCGGTGTATTTAGTGAAACCGTTGTTAATAGCAGTAATTGCTGCATCTTTGATGTGTTGTGGGGTGTCAAAATCTGGTTCACCTGCGCCCAAACCAATTACGTTTTTACCAGCAGTTTTAAGTTCAGCAGCTTTATTGGTAACAGCAAGTGTAGGGGACGGTTTGATGGCATTTACACGATCAGAGAGACGTACGTCCACGGCAGTATTCCTTCTTATAGGGATTAAAAAATAAAAAGCACACTATCTTAGCTTAAATTGCGCCAAAAAGGGGAGTTCGAATTTAGTAATATCGGAAAAAAGTATTTAAGCCGTTTGAATGAACCAAGTAATAACGATAAATAATTGAGGGGGTTATTTTGAATAAAATGACAGAAAATGATTAAAAAATGAAAGTAAAAAGGAATCATTGAATGTGAATGGCTAAGTGAAAAAGAACACTACAATTAGATGATCCTCGATTTAATTGTAGTGTGTGACTTTACCAAGTTTTCAACAAGGCATAAAAACCAGACATTAATAGGCGTAATTCAGGTCGGTGTAATCATTTAATGATTTTTGCAGATGTGTGCTAATAAATTCATGTACATCGGCAGTCGTCATCGGCTGACCTTGTTTGGTAATGACGTGTTCAATCGGTTGCTGACCTTGAGCAGTAATGGTGTAAACGAAATTACGCGTCACTTTATAGCCGTCTTCATCTTTTACAATGCAGGTCACATAACGGTACTGATGCTCAAAATTTAAATCAGTATGTGCAAATACAAACTGATCAAATAATTTCATGTTTTGACCGTTTGCCAAGGCCTTAAGTTCTTCCACAATGTTGGCGCTAAATTTCATGCCATAGCGTTCAGAGATAGGTTGGTGATCAATCAGGAGTGAAACGGTGTCATCATCATTTTGAGTTACGGTGACATTGCTAAAATCGGACATGAACATCTCTGTGGTAAGTTGGACTGGGCTTCAGTATGTGGAAAATAGTCTAAAAATCAATTGAGTTTGGTACAGATTTTCAGCAAAAGGTTTAAATAAAGATGACTTCAAATAAAAATGGCTACAACAGGTGCAGCCATTTCAAAGCATCCGGATGGAGCTTATTGATTAAAGCGAGACAGATCTTCTTCAGGACGGGCAGTCAATATTTCAACACCAGTTTTAGTCACTAACAGAGTGTGTTCATATTGCGCTGACAAACTGTGGTCTTTGGTCACCACTGTCCATTTGTCACCTAAAAGTTTAGTTTTCCAGTCGCCGCCATTCACCATTGGTTCGATGGTAAAGGTCATGCCTTCTTCCAGAACCATACCGGTATTCGGTTGACCATAATGCAGAACTTGCGGTTCGTCATGGAACACGGTACCAATACCATGACCGCAATATTCACGTACAACACCAAAACGTTCTGATTCAACATATTTTTGAATGGCATTGCCAATATCACCAATGGTAGAGCCCGGTTTTACAGTGGCAATACCGCGATACATGGCTTCTTGCGCCACTTTACATAAACGGTCAGCTAAAATTGAAGTTTCACCACCGACGATATACATCATGTTGGTGTCGCCGTGATAGCCATCTTTAATCACAGTCACATCAATGTTTAAAATGTCACCTTTTTTCAAAATTTTGCTTGCAGAGGGAATACCGTGACAAACCACATGGTTGACTGAAGTACAAATGACATGCTGGAAAGCAGGGCGACCCGGCGCTGCACCATAGCCTAGGCAAGCAGGAATTGCCTCTTGTTTGTTGACAATATAATCGTGACAAATCGTATCCAATTCCAGCGTAGATACGCCCGGTTTGATATGCGGTTTGATCATATCCAAAACTTCTGCCGCCAGTCGACCCGCCACACGCATTTTTTCAATTTCTTCAGTAGTTTTGATTAAACGGCGGGGAGCTTCGTAAGTACTGTTCATGATCTTTAAAAACTTTTGGAAATTTGTGTGTGACTATGGTATAAATAGCCGCCCATTTTATCAAATGCTTTTTCGTGAAGAAATTTCACGGGCATTGTGCGATGGGGCAACAAAATCCGCACATATATCGACACATTTCTCTGGGTGCCCTTTGGGGTGGAGAATGCGGGTATATGGAGGCCTAACCCAAACTTTAAGGTAAAGAAAATGGCAGATTACAACGTAAGCATGCGCGACCTTCTTCAAGCTGGCGCTCACTTCGGTCACCAAACTCGTTTCTGGAATCCAAAGATGCGCGAATACATCTTTGGTGCGCGTAACAAAATTCACATCATCAACCTTGAACACACTGTTCCTGCGTTAAATGATGCTTTGAACTTTGTTAACAATCTTGCTAGCAAAAAGAACAAAGTATTGTTCGTTGGTACTAAACGTGCTGCTTCTAACATCATTCGTGAACAAGCTCAACGCGCTGGTCAACCATATGTAGACCACCGCTGGTTAGGTGGTATGTTGACGAACTGGAAAACACTTCGCCAATCTATCAACCGTTTAAAAGATCTTCAAACTCAATCTACTGACGGTACTTTCGCTAAACTTACTAAACGTGAAGCTTTAGAACGTACTCGTGAAATGGAAAAACTTGAACGTGCTTTAGGCGGCGTTAAAAACATGGGTGGTTTACCTGACGCATTATTTGTAATTGACGTTGACCACGAATCAATCGCGATTAAAGAAGCTAAAAACCTTGGTATTCCTGTAATCGGTATCGTTGATACAAACTCTAACCCAGACAATGTAGATTACGTTATTCCTGGTAACGACGATGCGATCCGTGCAGTTACACTTTATGCTTCTGCTATGGCTGATGCGATTCTTGCTGGTAAAGAATATGCTCAATCACAAGCAAATGCTCAAGCTAAAGGCGAAGAAGCTGCTAAAGAAGCTCCAGAGGCTTAATGCGTTTTGACGCAGAATTGTCATTTTTGCGACATGTAATCGTGGCAAATTAAGCGTCAAGAAAGCAAAACGGCCCAGAGAACACTTTGGGCCGTTTTTGTTGAACAGATTCATTTTCTACCGTATTTAGGAGAATAACATGACTGCAGTTACTGCCAGCATGGTAAAAGAATTGCGTGACCGTACTGGTCTAGCAATGATGGAATGTAAAAAAGCATTAACAGAAGCGAACGGTGACATCGAATTAGCGATTGACAACCTTCGTAAATCTGGTCAAGCAAAAGCAGCTAAAAAAGCTGGTAACATTGCTGCTGACGGTGCAATTACAATTGCTCAAGAAGGCAACAAAGCTATTCTTTTAGAAGTAAACTGCCAAACTGACTTCGTTGCTAAAGACGAAAACTTTGCTGGTTTCTCTGCTAAAGTTGCTGCTGCTGCGCTTGCTGCAAATGAAACTGACGCTGCTAAAATCGCTGAATTGAAACTTGAAGATGGTTCAACTGTTGAAGAAGCGCGTATTGCTCTTGTTCAAAAAATCGGTGAGAACATCCAAGTACGTCGTGCGAAAATTGTTGAAGGTGAAAACCTTGCAGTTTACAAACACGGTTTAAAAATCGGTGTTGTTGTGTCTTATGCAGGTGATGCTGCGACTGGTAAAGGTATTGCAATGCACGTTGCTGCGTTCAACCCAGTTGCTGTAACTGCTGAAGGCGTATCTGCTGATCTTATCGCTAAAGAAAAAGAAATTGCTGAAGCGAAAGCATTAGAATCAGGTAAACCTGCAAACATCGTTGAAAAAATGGTAACTGGTTCAGTTGAAAAATACTTGAACGAAGTTGTTCTTGAGCGTCAAATGTACGTAATTGACAACGATAAGAAAGTTGCTGACGTTCTTAAATCAACTGGTACTACAGTTGCTCAATTCGTTCGCTTCGAAGTAGGTGAAGGTATTGAGAAGAAAGCAGAAATGAGCTTCGCTGAAGAAGTTGCTGCTGCTCAAGCTGCTGCGAAATAATATTAGCTTAATTTTTTAAGTTAAATTGTTTTGAAAAAGCCCCATTTGGGGCTTTTTTTATGATCATGGTTTTTATAAAAAAGTTAAATTTTAAGGAATAATAAAATGACCAATAAAACCAATATCGGGATTGGTGCAGTTATTGTTGTATTAATAGCAGCATATTTCGGAATTGATTTAAAAGAACAGCAAAGTCTTAGCCATCATTTGCTTAACAACCCAAACACGAAGATTGAAACTTTATCGAAAATCCCATCTTACCCCACTTCTGTAGCTTCGAGCTCATTAAATTTAGCCGTTCAAACTGATGATGAAAAAATTCAACAGGCATTTCGACAGCAAAAAAGTGATATTCAAGTTCAATCCAGTGGGCGAGTGAAAGCTATTTTGCCTGATGATAATAACGGTTCACGTCATCAAAAATTTATTCTGGAACTGAATCATGGGCAGACGGTTTTGGTTGCACATAATATTGATTTAAGTCCGCGCCTGGATGACTTAAAACAGGATGAAATTATCCAATTTTATGGTGAATATGAATATAGTCAGCAAGGTGGAGTGATCCACTGGACTCATCGTGATCCACAACAAAGACATGCAGATGGTTGGTTGAAATATAAAGGAAGAACCTATCAATAAAGGTTCATTGAAAGACAAAAATGATGATGGTGCCTAAATCGCTATCATTTGCGATTTTTGGCGTTTTTTCCATTTAGGTATCAATTTACCTAGATAGGCATCCATGCACCATACGGGGCCAATGAGGAGGAATTGGAGGTCTTTAAAGAAAGAAGGCTTTTTACCTTCGACTTTATGCCCGTAAAATTGCCCAATCCAGGCCAAAACAAAAACTGCGATATAGAATCCGATGCCTACAGGTAAGATAAAAATAAGCCATGCCATGACAACGAGTAGAGCCGCCATTGCAACAGCAAGGACCAGATCGAGACGTGCATAAAAAATAAAAGTTAAGACCAGTATCAGGACAGTGAATAACGCACTGAAATGAGCAAGAATTCCAATGATTGAAAACAAAATTGCGGGTACACAAACCCAATGAATGGCTTTGTTGGTTTTGTCTTGATGACTCTCGCTATATTCATTTAGCCATTCGTTTATTGTTTTCATTATCCACTCCAGTTGGATGAGGAATCTATAGAGTTATTTTTAGTTAAATGAAATATAGACCAGAACCAGAAGTGGGTCAAAACTCAATCATCATGATTTGTAACCAATCTTTCAGATAATTTATAAGATGTTATAGGTTGTTGGTATTTTATTGCCAGCAGTGGTTTCTGCAGTAAGAATAGGGCATAAGTAAAGAGGAATAGGGCATAACTAAATTAAGCCTGCTTTTTGAGAAGAATTAAAAAAGCCACTAAGGAGTGGCTTTGAAGTCAAATGTATTAGGAGGCTAGCATCAGCTTATGAATTGGGACCATCGACACGTTCAATATTTACTTTCGCAGTACCTGCATTAGTAATACCTAATTGTTTTGCAGCACCATAAGATAAATCTAGAACTCGGTTGCCATGGAATGGACCACGGTCATTTACTTTTACAACAACGCTTTTACCATTGTTTTTATTGGTTACGCGAATATAGCAGTTCAATGGCAGGCTACGATGAGCTGCGGTCATGGCATTCATATCGAATGTTTCACCACTTGCTGTTTTACGGCCATGGAATTGGCGACCGTACCAAGAGGCTGCACCTGTTTGGCTAAATTTACGAACTGTATTTGATGCAACAGTATTGAGTTTTTCAATCACTGAAGGCTCGTCTTCAGGAATTTCAATTTTTGCTGCAATAGTTTGACGACGGATTTTATCGCCAGAACGCTCAGTGATTGAAAGACTGTTTAGATTTGAAAAGTGCGAATTAAATTTTTGAGCATCTTTGTTTAGCACACGAGTGGCTAAGCGAGAGTTGTCATTATCCGTATTGAATGATGACTGAACCAATTCTGCTTGAGACTGACTCAGGGCAAAAGTGGTGGTTAACGCTAAAATATACTTAATCGATGAATGCATTATTAAACTCCTAAAGACTACTGCTTTTTATTTCAATTAAGCGATTGAAATACAAGCGATCTAGTCTGTTAATTCTCTTTTGCAACTACATTTGACGAGATGGATAATATTCATGCCAAGCTAAAGCTGTCTACTTTTTAATTAAAATAATTACAAAAAGAACAGAAATACACCGTTTTTCGATCAAAATATAACCAATATTGTAACATTATGTTTAAAAGGCCCATTTAGTGAGCAATTTTGTAAAAAAAAATCTTGACTTTATTATTTTTTGGTAAAAACCAGTCTTAACGACTGGCGATTTCAGTCCCTAATTGCCATACAGCTGTGGCATACATTCGACTCTTATTATAGGTGGTAATGACCTGAAAATTTGGATAGGTAATATAGTAAATAGGGCCATAACTATCTTGAAGTTGAATAATATTTACCATATCCAGATCATCAATCTTCACCAGTGGATTTATAGGTGTGATGCCCTGATTTTTTAAAGCACCATAAGGGGTTGGCTGTTCTAAATCTTTGGCAATAATTGAAGTGGGAGTGTTGCCGGTATAGCGGGCAGCAAAGCCGATGGGCTGATTACGTTGCCATCCGTGTTGGGCTAAATAATTGGCAATAGAACCGATGGCATCTACAGCAGAACCTCTTAAGTCAATATGTCCATTAGAATCATAGTCCACACCCATTTTGGTAATGTTGCTTGGCATGAATTGAGGATAACCAATTGCGCCCGCATAAGAACCTACGACTGAGCTGGCAGGTACTCCATCTTTATAAGTCCAGGCAATCAGTGCAGCGAGCTCATCCTGAAAATATTGAGCCCGGCGTTCATAGCCAAAGCCTAAGGTCGCCAAGGCATCACGGGTGATAAAATTGCCTTTATTGGCCCCAAAACCGGTTTCTACCCCTAAAATACCTAAGATGACCGCTTGGGGTACTCCAAACTGCTGTTCAGCGCGGTTTAAGGTGTCGGCATATTGAGTTTTGAAGCGTACCCCACGCTGAATGGTGCTTTCGGCCATAAAATTGGTTTTATATTCATACCAGGGCTTACTTTCACCAGGGCGGTTCATGATATTAATAATATTCGGCAGGTTTTTTGAACCATTCATGGCCCAGTCGACCTGTTCTGCACTCAAGCCATAAGTTTGCATGGTTTTTTGTTTAAAGCTGTTATAGCTAGGATGGCTGTAGAAATCGTTGGCTTGACAGAAACTGGTGATGGAAAGTGCACCGAGAAGTAAAGGAAGACGTTTAATGCTGTTATAAAAGTTGATACTTAACATATTACTCAAAGTTCCAAAAACATAATCAGTGTGTGTAAATCGACATCACGACGCTAAAAGACGGCATTACAAATATAATTGCCGAAAATCCATCTCATGAAAGATAACGGAATTTTTCAAACGCTTAAGATAGCATTGACCGAGGCTGTATCGACAAGTCCATATACAAAAAAAGACAAAGAGCGTTGCTTTGTGCATAAATCTGTTTATTTGAGACCGGTGTTTTGAGCTGTACTTTGCGTTCTCATCAGAAGGTTCATAAATTAAAGATATCTCTGCTTTAGCTAATCAAGCCAGATTCTTTACATCGTTCGCAATGATACGGTTTATCTAGGCTGGGGATAAGAAATTTCATAGCGATTTTGCTTTTCAGGCGCTGTTTGTTTGAAAAAGCATCAGGATTTTTTTGTCCGCTTGGACGGGAAATAAGTTGCAAATAAATCATCGCATATCTGCCCATGAGGCAAATTCATGTTCTGTTATGGTTTTTTGTGTCGGATCGATAAAAAATCTATTTGAAGACAAAATCTAACGAGATCTCTGATTCTCTAGCTGTATTTAAAAATTCAAAAAATCTCTGTCATCTAATAGGCATATAAGTTTATCTATTGAATTTTTTCTTAATTTTTATGTCTATAAATAAAATGAAAGATAGACAAAATTTAGAACTAAAAAAGTAGTATAAAAAAGTCTATAAAGTTGGATTTAATTTTCCTTATTACTTTATATAGGAACTTTTTGTTAGATAGAAATTATTCACATAAAAATAGAAGCAGGGTAGAGAATGATAAATGGGTTGTTCCTAAAATTCATGGAATAGACATTAAATCTGTAAATTTGATCAAGATAAGTATCTATAAAGACAATGGTACTTCACTCATTATTTACGAATAAAATTTTGCAATAAAAAAACCTGGCAATTGCCAGGTTTTAGAGCGTTTTAAAAGTACTTAAGGATGAAATAAGGTATCGTGATATTCAGCCAGCACCAACAGCTCATCTTTATTGAGATTTGGAATGATTTTTTCCACAGCAATATGAACCGCTTTAATCACTGCAGCAGAACCCAGATCCGCAGCTTTACGCTTGATCATGCCTAAATCAAGGGTCTTATTAAAGTCATTCATAAAATGACGTACAGTCGCTTCAGCAAACTGCTTATATGATTCCGTTAAAGCTGCTTTATTGATGTCATTCCCGGCTTTAATTTCTGCATAACTGTGTTTGAGATTAGTCACCAAACCAGCATCTAAATGTTCGCCTACACGGAAATTACCTGCTGCGTCTTTAAACAAGCTTTTTTCTGAAAATTCAATTGATTGTTTAACTACATCATTTGAAGATTTACCCATCAACTGTTTCAGTAAAACCGCAACGGTTGATTTGATATAGCCTGCCAGTTTTTCAGCCGTATCACGTTTATCACTGGCTGGAAAACGACGCACTAACTCAGTCAAAATGCTATCAATGATTTCTTCATTAATAAGCAATGCTGTTTTGTCGCGTAAAGGGTAAAGCGGTTCGCTGGAATTTTTCTTTTCCTGAGCTGTTTGAATACTTGTTAATAATTCTGCAGAAGGAATAAAACCAAAAAATGGCATGTTAAAAAACCTCAATATTCTTCATTTTATTGTCGCGCCAAACGAATGGGGCGAGGCATCCATGTCGCATCGGATACACGGCAAGGATTGATATCTAATCCACCACGACGTGTATAGGTTGCATATACCATCAATTTTTCAGGTTCAAGATTTTGCCAGATATCGGCAAACATCTGTTCCACACATTGTTCATGGAAACCATTATGCTGACGGTAAGAAATAATATAAGCTAAAATACTGCGATAACAAGGTTTTTTACCTTGATAACGTATAAAAACTGTACCCCAGTCGGGTTGGCCGGTGACTGGACAGTTACTGCGTAATAAATGTGAATATAGTTGCACTTCAACTGCATCACTATTTTCTACATCTAATTTTAATAAGCTTGCATCTGGATGGTTCTCTAAGTGATCAGGGTTTAAATCATCAATACAGATTCCTTCAGGTTGAGCAATCTCCAGATCATCAGCCCGAAATAAAGTCAGCGTGACCGGTGCACCGGCAGCAGCAGATAAATCTTTTTCAACCGTGGCAATAAACGCTTCTTTTGAATCGAATTTAGTAAAGTTCATACTGTTAAAGTAGAGCTTGAGAGATTTTGATTCGATCAGGTTGGGAGAAGATGCCGGCAAAGTCATACGGCCAATCGCCACCTGAGGAATGCCGACCGCATTGAGCCAAGAAATTTCAAAAACATGCCACCAGTCTTGGCCTTGCTGAATGCCTGCAACGTGGGCATATTTTTCCCGCGCTTGAGCACGTGAAATTGGAAACAGAATATCGGGTTGATATTCTGTTGGATAATTGGTGTCTTTACCTAATAGAGAATGTTCTACACTCATTATTCACGCATTCCTGAACCACGAGAAAGTAAATAGTAAGCTACGCCGTAAAGTGCCACGCAACATAAGGTGATGATGCTTAATGAAACAGAAACATTGACATCACTATGACCTAAAATGCCGAAACGGAAAGCATTGACCATATATACGATCGGGTTAATTAAAGAGAGATTTTGCCAAAAAGGACTTAAAGCACTAATGGCATAGAATACACCACCTAAATACGTCAGTGGAGTCAGTACAAAAGTGGGGATAATTGAAATATCATCAAATGATTTTGCATAAACGGCATTAATAAAACCACCGAGTGAAAATAAAAATGAAGTAATCAGCACGGTATATATAGTCACAAACCAGTTGGTAATATAAAGGTCAGTAAAGAACAGGCTCATTGCAGTGACAATAATGCCGACCAAGGCACCACGACAGACGCCACCAATCACATAACCCCAAAGAATCATGTGCAGCGGCACAGGACTCATAATCAGTTCTTCAATGCTTTTTTGAAATTTGGCACTAAAGAAACTGGAAGATACATTGGCATAACTGTTGGTGATCACCGCCATCATAATCAAGCCAGGTACAATAAATTGCATATAGCTAAAGCCGCCCATTTGACCTATGCGTGAACCGACCAGATTACCAAAGATCACGAAGTACAAACTCATGGTAATCGCAGGGGGTAATAAGGTTTGTGGCCAGATGCGCATGAAGCGACGCACTTCTTTATGCACCAGGGTATACAGCGCAACACTGAGTTGATTAAAGTTCATTGCGCAGCTCCATCAAGATTTTTTTCCACCATTTTCACAAACAGTTCTTCTAAGCGATTTGATTTATTACGCATACTGCGCACCTGAATACCTTGCGCTTCCATAAGCTGGAACAATTCATTCACGGTATGTGCCTTGTCCATGGTGACTTCTAAAGTCACAGGATCAATTAAATTAAAACGCACGCCAATAATTTCAATATTAATCGGTTGAATCGGTTCGACCAAATCGAAAATAAAGGATTCTTCGCTGAGCTGATTCAGGAACAATTTCATGCTGGTATCTTCCTTAATCACACCACGATCAATAATCGCGATGCGACGACACAGCATTTCCGCTTCTTCAAGATAATGTGTCGTTAAAATGATGGATGTGCCTTTTTCATTCATTTCGGTAAGGAAGTCCCACATCGAACGGCGTAGTTCAATGTCTACACCGGCAGTCGGTTCATCCAAAATGAGCAGTTTAGGTTGATGCATCATGGCACGCGCGATCATCAAACGACGTTTCATCCCGCCAGAAAGCATACGCGCCTGAATGCCACGTTTTTCCCATAAACCTAATTTTTCTAAATATTCTTCAGCTCGGCTTTCTGCAATTTTTTTAGCAATACCGTAATAGCCGGCTTGAGTCACCAAAATATCAAAGGTTTTTTCAAACTGACCAAAGTTAAATTCCTGTGGTACGACACCCAGGCATTGTTTGGCTGCTGAAGGGTGGGTATCCAGATTATGCCCAAAAATTTCCACCGTACCGGAGGTTTTTTTGGTCAATGAGCTAATGATACTAATGGTGGTGGATTTACCTGCGCCATTGGGACCAAGGAGGGCGTAAAACTCACCTTCAGGTACCGTCAAGTTGATCCCTTTTAGTGCCTGAAAACCATTACGATAGGTTTTGGATACGTCTCTCAAGGTCAATGCATCAGTCATGAAATTCTCACCGGGTGAATAGTAGGAGTATTGTGATTGATCTTGCAAAATAAACCAAGTAAATAAGCAGGAATAGTCTGTTGCAATTCTGGAACATTGTATAAAGACTGAGCACAAAAAATGATGACTTATATATAGTTGCTTTACCTTACGGTTTTTTTTGTTATGATGTGCACGCGCGCTCATAGCTCAACTGGATAGAGTACAGGTCTCCGAAGCCTGTGGCGTGGGTTCGAGTCCCGCTGAGCGCACCACTACTACCTATAAAATCAATAACTTATAATACCTTTGGCGTAATTCTGGCGTAATCCATATTTTAATCAAGAAAAACCCCGCTATATTTTGCGGGGTCTGCCTACTGCTTTTTTCAAATCTTCCGGCCTGCTTTCTAACCAGTCAGATAATTTTTTTAAATTCCATCTTCGACCTTTTACAGTTTCAGTAATGTACTTTGGTTTTGGAAATTCCTTTAAGCAAATAATGGATGCTTTGAAATATCCTTTTTCATAACTTAAAAATTCTGCCGCCTGGTCATCTGTCAACCAAATGTCTGAAGGTGGTAGGGCAACAATGAAGTTACCCATGTTCGCCATTGCTGTCATCACAATCCCTCCACATCTAAAATTGTCATCGTTCCCCAATGAACCGCACCGGTATCAATCCAGTAGCAGTTATCACGCTTGCATGGTTTTTGGGTAACAGTGTGGCCCATGATTACTGCATGAACTCCTGATACATGCGCGTATTGTTGGTTTTCTTCATCCAGTCGATCACGACCCCACATTGCTAATTCAGTAGGGAATCGCTCTTTTTTAATAATGTGCTGAGCCTGATCGAAATTATTCAGAATGCTTTTAAATTCATCCCAATTGTTCTGCTCAATATGGCCATGTACAAAACCAAATTTTCGACCCTTATAATTAATTTCTAAAGCAATTGGCAACATCTTAAGCTTTTCAATAATTTCACGTTGAACCTGGTAATCCAACTCGTAAAACCACTCACCACCATTTTCAATATGGCAGTTATAATAAGATCGATTAATATCACCCATAATGACCAAATCTTCATGATTACCTTTGACAGAAGTAAACCATGGTTGATCAATGAGATTTACACATTCTTCATTTTGGATACCGCGATCTACCAGATCACCAACTGCAACAAGCAGGTCGTTTTCAAAGTCAAATCCAATCTCATTCAAGCGATTCATGAGAAGGTTGTAGCAGCCGTGAATATCACCAACTGCATAAACCTTACCTTTAATTTCCTTATCCCAAACTTTTACAAAAGACATTAATTAACACCCCCTAAACTCACCTCAAAAGGCAACTTCACATCAACGCCTTTCACCTCATTCCGTTCCACATAATCGTTAAAAACTTCATATGCCAGATCAACGTCTTCACTGTTCATGATGTAATGTGTACCACCAATTTTTCGAGCTGCTAAAGATTCAAGAAGGTCTTTGGCTTGTTCTAATTTTTCAGTCATTGGCCGGCTCCTCAACCACAGTCATGCGGTATTTTTTGCCATCGACATCAAATAAAATATCCATAGCTGTTTTTTGAAGATGGATCGCTACTGCTGTGATAGCCGAATCAGTAACATCCTCTTTTTTTCCGACCATAATACCTTTATTTATATCTACTCGACTTGCATAGATTTGGTTTGTCAGCATTGAGCAAACGACACGCATTGGATTAGTCATATCACGCCACCTCATCATCTAAAAAGGTAGTTTCATCCCACCAATTAGGGTTTTCTTCCAAGTATTTAGAATGTTCATCAGCGGAAAGATCCCATTCTTCAAGAGTGACCGCTTCAGCAATGCATTCACCAACTATTTCAAATGCCTCAATAGCTTCTTTACGCAAACGCTGAACAACTTGCTCACCCAATTCTTTTGATGGGACAGGGTATAAAATTTCTTCTGAATCAGGTTCTTCTGGAATATTGACTGCCCATAAGTTTGTATTTTCCATCACGCCACCTTTCCTAAATTCACATCCAGCGGACTAACCAAATGCACTTGGTATTCCTCATACAAAACTTGGCAATTTCGATTACCGGTTAAATCCTTTACCACAAGTACATAATCCAGTTTTGTACCTTTGCCCTTAAAAGTTGCACCGCCATCAGCAAGGTCTTTCTTTGTATAGCCCAATTTTTCGAGCCATAATTTAAAGCCAATGGCATGTTTATTTTTGATGCGGAAGATCATGCTGCAACCTCCTGTGGATTAAGCTCAGCAATGATCTGGTCAATTTTTTGATTGAACTTAATCACTGACTGCTCAATTCCTGCGATATCCAAATCCTTTGCAAACACCCGAATAATCACAAGTTGCAAATATTCAGGCAGGCGAGGGTCGAAACTCACAAAGTCACACCATTTGCGACGAGTACAAGCCAATTGCCAGGTGATTTGTGAAATGTATTCCGCTGGCACTTCTTTGGTTAAAACAGTGTTTAAATGGGTTTGCGAATTAGGGCACTTCACCTCTAATTGTCCATCTTGATCAACCAGACCATCAGGGCTCGCACCACTCATTTTGATGGTAGGGTGGTCAATCAATCCGGTGCCAATCACAAAATTACCCGTTTCATTTTCATAAGCAGTAATGGCATGAACTTCCTGATCAATCCCCCATTGCATAGCTGAGTTGATAAAGGATTCCTCCTGAACGCCAGTAAGGCGCTCAGTCAGAATTGTTAGGGTTAGGGCGTTATATGCTTTGCCTTTGTTCGGCTTTGCATCAATATCCTTGACACGGCTTGCTGTAACCTTTCCACATCGGTCAGCATGCCAATCTTCACTACGCTGGAGAATGGTCATAAGTCTCTCCTTGGCGTGTTAAGGCTTGGTCGGCAAGTTCTGCTATTTGTTTTAAGTTTGCTGAGTGGGTGGACCAGAAGATACGTTTGTGCTCACCCTTTGGTAGGGCCATATATGCAGACTGCAATCTTTCCGAACCATACTGAGCTTCATTCTGAAAGTTAGGTAAATGTTCCGCTTCAAAAGCCAGGTACTCAGCATTATTTTCAACAGGACTTACATCCATCATTGGCGCATGGTCCAAGAGCTCATCTTCCGTATACACACCCAAAATCACATCAGGGAAGTGCAGTCGGGCCAGTTTCTTGGTCGCTAAATATGCAATCTGTTGCTTTGGATCATTCACCCATAAAGGCGAATTACGCACGGTTCCAACTTGAGCAAATGAAACATCAAGTACGCGCGGTTCTGACTCACCTTTAATCGTCACCCATGTGCGAACGCCAATATCATGAGCCTTGCATTCCTTGCCATTTACCTTCGACCAATCGCCATACCATTCAAAATTAGGGCGACCAAGGATAGGGGCTTTGGCAATGATTACCGCGTTTACAAGTTGCGCTTCATACCCTAGATTGCCATTTACCAGGTGGGTCTTTTGAGCCACAGCAAAAGGATTCATGCCCCATTGCATGGCCTGCATAGTTACCGCCAAGCAGTCACCAGAATTACCTTGCAGATGCTTCGGTACGGTGATGACCGCCTTGCACATGAAGTCAGCGAAAGCGACCATGTTTTGCATTGCAGCTGGATCTAAAACAAGATTCGATGTTTGCGCATTTACTGGCAGCGCTGGCGCATGTTGTACTGGTGCATTCATATTCTTATTCCTTAAAATTTGATTGAAACGTGAGGAATGCGACCCTTATAAATCGCAGCCAAGATGCTTTTCGCAAGTTGTTCATTTACCCCAGGCAATAAAGCAAGGTGCTCAAGTGCTTCCGCACAAACCTTCTTTGTGTGAGCCTCATCAGCCAAGCGTGCTTCTTCCGCTTTACGTGCAGCCTCAGCCTGAGCAAATTGTTCAGCCTCAATACGCTTACGCTCATTTTCAGCAGCCTGTACAGCACGCAATTCAGCAGCTTCTTTTTCAGCTTTCAATCGAGCTTCACGCTGTTCCGCTTCGAGTTTTTCACGTTGAACACGCTCAGCTTCAAAACGTGCTTTTTCTTCAGCTTCACGAGTGGCTTTTTCAGCAGCTTCACGTGCAATTTGTGCTTCACGTTCTTGTCGTAATCGGGCTTGTTCAGCAAGGCGTAGGCGCTCTAATTCAGCCTGTTCAGCTTCGTATTTTTCGCGCTCCATCAATGTCTTGCGTAATGTTTCCAGTGTTTCAAATTTGGCAAGCTTGGCTTGCTCTTCGTATTCCTCATAAAAAGAATCAATTACCTTGGCTTCGAGTTTCTCTATTTCAATTTTTAATGAAGCAGCATCTGCATTCTCATAATCAAAAAACTTACACTTGATTAGATCAATCGCGTGCTCATGATTTAATTTACGTTGAGCTTCAGCCTGCTCAAAATCAGTCAGCGGCTTACGAATTTCATCTTGCAGCAACTCCATATGGTCACGCCAGAATTTACGATCTGCATCAATTACAGCAGCTTGCTGCTTAATACCAGAAACAAGCTCTTTACCATGGTTATCAACTGTGGTTTTGATTCGAGCAAGACTGTAAGCAAAGGATTTCAGTGATTCACGATCCTTTTTAATACCCATATCAAAAACAACAGAGCGTGCATTATTTGCGATTCGCTCAAATAAAGCCTTGGTGCCACCTTCAACCTTAAAAGCTTCAATAATTTCAGGCTGCTCAACAGCAACAATTTCTAATTTCGCATTCATTTTTCTTATCCTTGTGCCATTTCAAATTTTTCAACCGCATCTGCTTCAAGCCATTCATTCAGTGCATAGACCTGAGATTCAGTCAGAATGAAATGCAAGCCAGCTGGTGTTTCTTCAAAGTCAGATCGAGTGACCAAAGCTAAAGTCTTGTTGTCTACTTCAAGCTTGGTGTAATCCACATCACGGCCAGACTCAGGGTGAAATTGCTGTTCCACACACATTGAATCAGTCAATTCAACCGCTTTGATTTCACAATCAATGGATTGGTTGCCAACAACAAAAGAGAACTGCACATTGTCGGCATCAATACCAATGTATGGCGAGATTGAAAGCATTGGAAAACAAGGAGCAAACAATTCAGGTTTAGTTTGAGCGTTCATGCTGGCACCTCATCAACTGGGAGACCTAATGCAGCATTAAGGCGATTAACCTGTACAGCCGGAAGGATGGCAATCGTTGGTTTTTGCTCAAACTTCTCAAGCAGAGATTTGCATTCTGGCCACACTTCCCAAAGTTTTTTGAAGGTGTGGACACTTTCCAGAACAGCATTTATTTCACGGCTCATAGCATCGCGCTGTTTTTCCGTATCTTTAACCTTGTCATTAGCCTGCAACCAAGCAATCGCAACAGGATTGTCAGCTAGAAATACAATGCGTGAATAATTGCTTTCATATGACATAGGCTTTGATTCACTAAGAAATACAATGTGTCGCTGACCACCAATGTTGGTATCCATGCGACCCTGCTTGTAAAGAAAACTAGCCGGCAATTTCTGCATAGTTTTTAAGTGTTCACCATGGTGATCCATATAAAGAGCGTCACCAGCCGCAATAAGGTCAGCTTTTGCTTGCGCTAGCTTTTCTGAAAAAGCATGATCCAGAACAGTTCCAAGCATTGATTGACGAATTTGATTTGTTAAACGGCTCATTTGCTTTCCCCTGAATTTGAAATTTCTGCTTGAATTTTTATTGCCTGCAACGTCTGACGATCCACATCATCCGAACAGCTACGAACCATGAAAGGTGTTGCCAAAATTGGCGAAATAAAAACTGCCACTGCAATCACGTCACGCATAAAAACTTTGAACTTATTGCGTTTATTCGCTTTTGCAATCTGCTTTGTAGAAGGCGGTTGCTGGTAAAGAATCCCTGTTGATGGGATATGGCCAAACTCTGGGGTTTGACTGTGGGATGGGTTTTGGTTCATAATAATTTCACTCACTAGGGTGGGTCATGCCTCAGGTTGGTCGTACAACGCTGGGGCTTTTTGTTGTCTATGGGATTTAGTTTACCAAAGGAAACTTTATAGTCAAGAGAAAAGTTTATCAAAAGAAACTTTTTATTATTTATGGAAACTTTTATGTTTTAATAGACAAAAGAAAACCCACCGCTGGGGTGGGTTGGATGGAGTCTATTATGCTAACTCACGAAGAAAAACTTAATCTTGTATTGAGTCTAATTGCTACAGGTTGTACTGATCCAGATGCAATTATTCATTGTATCAACAAGATTGATGGCGATTTATTCAAGAAGGATCGCCCTCCAAAATCGCCTTAACATCTACACCAGACCAACTTACAACTTTGTGGCACTGATTGTAGAGTTTTAGATAGTATTCTCGAGGGTTATCTTTCTTACCCTCATCTTTTCCTTTTATTTTCTCTGCTTCTGCAATTCTAGACATTAGATCAAAAGCAACTCTCTCAACGGAGTTATCTTTAATTTCAATAGGTCTGGTTACTGTAATACTATCACTCATTATTATCTCCACCCGATCCAAGAGCCGCTCGGGTATGCGGCATTTGTTTTTTGATTTAATTTTATGTATTTTAAAAATATGGGTGAGGGGGTGCTTATCACACCCCCTCGGTTTTATGCAAACCAAGTCAGGAATGCGAGTACCGCATAAAGATTTATCTTTACTGATACTCTCAAACCCTTCTTGGTCCGCAACGTCAGAGAAAACATGGCATTTACCTTGTAATTCACTGGCGGGCGCCCACCAATATTTATATTGGTGTGTGTATTTATATAGCGCCATGCCGGGCGCTTGCCCTGAAGGTGTGCGCACACCGGAGGGGCGTTTCAGCTCAGATTATTGCTTTACTGTCGATCGTGCCTTCGCTTATTTACCCCCTGGGCTGGATGGGCGAAACCATTTACACTCAAACAATACTGCAATTCACGTCACCTTTAGCGGAGTATCAATCCGCAATTCAGGATTGATGGTCCTGAATACCTAAGCCGCATATAGCGGCTTTTTATTTCCACATAGTCACACCGGCGACTTACTTTTTAAACATCTCTATACAACCTAAACAAACTCATACCGGCCCAGCTTCGCAGTATTTAAAAGCTCTTCCTGATTACATAATTCTATTCTTGAAATAAAGTCTAAAGGCATAGTTAGTCTCTCAGCAGTAATAGTTTCGAAGTGAACCCAAATTGCAGCATCTTGATTCTCGAAGCTAATACTTACAAGTTTGACCAGGTCGTAAGGCTCACTATCATGGAGTAGGACAATATTGTAGA
This sequence comes from Acinetobacter sp. UBA5934, assembly GCF_002430855.1. Taxonomy (NCBI): domain Bacteria; kingdom Pseudomonadati; phylum Pseudomonadota; class Gammaproteobacteria; order Moraxellales; family Moraxellaceae; genus Acinetobacter; species Acinetobacter sp. UBA5934. The sequence goes on from NZ_DJDC01000146.1 coordinate 22,781, forward strand.
AATGATCTGTACGTACATAAGAGATAAGCATTTCATGAATAGCAGTTTGCTCATCACTGCTTAGTTCGCTGTATTTACTCACCTCAAGGTTATTGTAGTCTTTACTCATTAATCTTCTCATTACGTGATTAAGCCGCATATAGCGGCTTTTTGTTAGCGTCGAATACGTTTTACGACCTGTTTCCACCAGTATTGACCTAATATAGATACGCCTTCTGATTCAATTCTACTAGGGGGATAATATTCATCAGGAAATTGATTTTTATCCGAATTTGCCGAGACAGCTTTAAACCCACCTTTGCCTTGCTCATTCCAATTGAATAGATATTTAATTTTAGTGTCATCCCCAACTTGAAAAGCATAAATTTCCCCGTCATAAATGGTTCTAGCGGACATATCAATTGATATAGCTTGCCCATCCTTCAATTTAGGAAACATACTTTCACCGCGAACGTGAATTACTTTAGTAGTGGATGGTTCAACATTGCACTCTTTAATCAAATCAACAGGGAATAACATTTTATTATTGCTTGGTTTTTCTAGATTTAGATAGCCATTTCCTGCACTAACAAATACATCATCATAATAATCAATAGCAATATATCCCTCGGGAACAGGATCTCCATCCTGGTATATACCAACTTCCATTTTAGCTATATCTGCATTGCTTTTTTCAGGAGTTGGCACTCCATCCAAAATCCATTCAGGTGATGTTTTTAAAGCTCTTGCAAGAGAGGTAATACTCTTACCGCTCGGCGTATTTACCCCCGAGATCCATTTAGAAATCGTGCCTTTGCTAAGGCCAGTAGCCCCAATCAAATCAACTTGCTGAAGGTTAAGTTCCTTCATTCTCATCAAGATGCGTTCAGAAACACTGCTCATCGCATAAATACCCATAACCGTTGTTTCCAATAGTAAACAAACTTATTGACCTAAAAAGAAACTTATGGTTTACTTAGGGAAACTATTAGTTTATTAAGGTAAACAATATGACCGTAGATGACGTAAAGGATCATTACGGAGCTGAGAGTGATGCTGACTTAGCGCGAATTTTAAAAAAAACTCGCGGAGCAATCAGTAAATGGCGCTCTTACGGAATTCCAGCATCCACCCAAGCAGTTCTCCAGATCCAGACTAAAGGCAAGTTAAAGGCAAACTTAGAAGCCTTAACCGCTTAAACCAATTATCAACAACTTAGCGTTTTAAATAAACGTGAGCTTAATCAAAGGATTCACATGGATATATCGAAAGAAACCAAAACCGCTTTGCACAAGATGGTCCATCAATCCAGCGGTATCACCCCAAAAGAGTTAGCAGATGTCGTTGGGGTATCTCATAACACAATTTTGAATTACGCCAATCCAAACATGGAAAACCATTTGCCAAGTCTAAAAGCATTCGAAGCAATGCTGACTTATACCGAAAACCCAGCAGTCTTAAAGTCGTGGGCGCACAAAATAGGTTTGATGCTAATGCCTGTAGGTGATGCTCAAGGCAAGGATCATCAATTAGGTGTTCTTGAATCACTACTTGGTATGAATGTTGGCAATGGTGCGGCAAACAAGCAGGTTTTATCTGCTCTGGAAGATGGTGTTGTGACACCTGCTGAAATGGATGAGACAGATCGCATCCTGGAAGAAATCGAACATAAAATTCAGTCTTTGCGTAAAGCTATGAAAGGCGAGTGCGCAAAGTATTTATCAGCTCTACAACGAGAAAAAGCCTGATCTTGGGGATCAGGCTTTCCTAATTCAAAACACTTGCGGGGTTTCAAATATGAAAACAAATTTAGCACATGAACCACCAATACCTCAAGGGCAAGTAGTTCATTTTCCAAAAAATGAGCGCAAAGCTATGTCGAATAAAGAAGAGCGCTACACCAAGATGCCTAATGCTTTGATTGACGGCCAAATTATGGCCCAGTTAAACGACAAGGCATTTAAGTGTTTAATGTTTGTAATGCGTCAAACCATTGGATTTGACCGTGTATCCCACCCAATTGCTATCACTCAATTTCAAAAATATTGCGGCATTAAAAAACGCGATACGGTTATGTCGTGTATTCGCGACCTTGAAGAACTTGGCTTGATCAAAGTTGAGAGAAAAACAGGTTGCTTAAATGAATACCTATTCACTCCTGACCAGTACCGCGAAAAGGGACTAGTACCAAATGATGGTAGTACCATTAAAGGTGACGGGACTAGTACCATCAAACAGGACTGGACCAGTACCGCGAAAGGTGACGGGACCAGTACCGTTGAACGGGGCACTATTAAAGAAACACTTAAAGAAACATTTAAAGAAAACTTTAAAGAGAGTAACGCGCAAGAAAATTCAGTCGATGCGGTCTTAAATCTCTGGACACCAGATCTTCACTCTTTGAATTCTTGGTTGCAAAGATCAGGCGAAATGCCAATGACTCAAGAACTGGTAAACCAAGTTTTACTTGAAATCAATGCTCATTACGAACCACGTTTGAAATCAGGTCAACTTACTGATAGCCAGATGTATGCCAACTTTGTGAAGTGGGTGAAACGTGGTTACAAGCCTAAAGCTCAATCAAAAACAAATCTGAACGTCAACGACGCATGGGAAGGAATTCCTCAATTCCAAGGACATGTTGAGCCAGTTGAAATACCGGAGGATTTTGTATGAACGCCATGATCTCAATGAAATTTCAACAGGTACAGGCTTACTGCGCTGAACACAAGATTCAAAAAGTTCAAGCCGGACCTAATCAGGTTTGCCCTGAGTGTGCAAAGAATCTGGTGAGCAAGAACAACCAGAAGCATCAGGAATCTGTAAACAAGATGGTCCGTGATTTGCACTTTGCTGGAGCAATGATTCCTGAACGCCACAAGGATTCAGGTTTTAGAAATTACAACACGAATTTTGCTGGACAATCGAATGCCTTAAACAACTGTGTTGAGTTCTCAAGAGTCATGATTGCCGGTCAAAAGCGTAATTTCATCATGTCGGGTAAGACCGGTACAGGCAAAACCCATTTGAGCTGTGCGATAGCCAGAACGCTTTTAAACAAGGGAATTTATGTCCGCTATATCACTTCGGAAGATATGGCTAATGACATTGCCAATGCATGGAAGAAAGAGGCAAATGACAGCGAATCAAACGCAATCTACCGGTTCACTGAGTATGACTTGCTGATCCTGGATGAATACGGATTGCATGACCGTCATGAGAATCGACTTCAACTGGTGCACAAGGTTTTATATTCACGCTATGACGCAGGCAAGCCGACCATGCTGATTTCAAATCTTACACTGACTGAGTTGCAGAAGGACTTAGGGGATCGTCTTTGGTCTCGTTTTCAACATGACGGATTAACACTGGTTGAGTGCAATTGGGTGGATCAGCGTTTAGGGGGTGGGGTGTGAGTGTAATTTCTGAATACAAAGACTCAGGTGGTCTTACAGTTTATCCAAAACCGCTTACTGATCATGCGTTTGCTGGATTGAATGAGCAAGAAAATATCGACTTTAAAATCTGGTTGGGTCTGATTGGTGAAAATGAAATTGAGGTTGCAGCTGATCAGAAGCTAGAAACCTATTTTGTTAAAGCTTTCAAGGAGCAAAAAGAAGAGCGCTGTCAGTACATGAATCCGGCTCAAAAAACATCTCTTATTAGCTTTTGGTTTCTTCAGGCTGAGGCGGGTCGATTCTGTGCAGGCTTGAGACATGGTTGTGAATTTTGGCAGCTGGTTGATTGGGTACCGACTCAAGAGGAATTCAATAAAGCGTTCCCTGCGTCTGAATCGCTAGAACTTGAATATGCACCACCTATGGAGCCGGTTAAGTCAGAGCCGGTAAAGCAGGTCAAAGCTAAAGCAAAGCCAGCGCGTGATGAATGGACTTTGGATTTATTCGGGGGTGCCGCATGAACGAAATACTTCAACAAAGAATCGAGTCGGTACAAGCTGGCAAAAACATAACTCATGCTCAGATTGAAGCTAAACGCAGTCTACGTGAGCAGCTTGATAGCGACCTTGAGGCTTTCTTTGCAAATGGCGGTCAGGTGCAGGAATTACCGCGCGGTTACTCAGGTGAATTTTCTCAATTCAATGGTCGTCCGGTAGGAAGTGCTCAGGCAACCATGCGTAGTGTGATGTCAGCTGCTGTGTCTGAAGCACACGCAAGACGCAATAACCCGAATGTTCAAGCAAGAGAGAAAGCCAGAAAAGAGGGATTGAGGCACTTTCATGGTGCCACCTGTACATCTTGTGGTGGAACACTTCGCTATACCAGTACCAATAGTTGCTTTAGCTGCAATAAATCGTCGGCTATCAAAAATTACAAGAAGCGGATGGGCAAAACATGCAAAACCACGACTTAAAAATACTGCGGGACAAGATCAACGGCTCAATTCCTCAGGATGAGGATGAGTTGGAGCTTCAAGAACAATGGAATCGGATGCATGCGGAACTGGAAGCGTTGAAAGCGGAAGATGAACGGAATTGGGTGGAGTGTCGGGGATGAGTGAATTTGAAAAGTGGTTTGTAGACCAGGATTTCTACACAAACATGCGATTCATCCATGGTGACAAGCTGTTTGATAAGGATGGTGATGTT
>NZ_DJDC01000146.1:27439-39464 GCF_002430855.1 Acinetobacter sp. UBA5934
TAAGGATGGTGATGTTTATCGAGTGTTGCCGGTTCAGATGGCATATCAGGCTTGGGAATGCAGAAAAGCCCAGCTCAACAACATGGAGGCTTGTTATATCGGGGTGAAGAAAGAACGAGATGAACTTGAAGCAGCTAAGCGTGATTATGTTTGTGATTGCGGGTATTTAGATTCACTAGACTACGAGGAATGTGATTGTAGGAAGCATTCAGAAGATTTGGCGAATGAGGTAATTGCTGAAATCGTTAAAAAGGCAAATTTCGCAGGTTTAGAAGAATTGCTCGATGAATTGAAGTGCCGGGCAATAAAGCATGGTGTTTTATTAAATAAGCAAGCCCTGCGAGGTGCCAATGACTAATCTCCGTATCACTGCAGCACAGGCACGAAAAGCCGGTATTGGCCCTCGATTTGGCGTAACAGCCAAGTCGGGGAAAAAGAAATCCAATCCAGATCCAATGCCAAAGGTTCCGGCTCATCTGGTCGAAGGGAAGGGATTTGGTGTCATGAATGATGAATTGCTCTGGTGTGAGGTTTTAATCACACCTCCTTCAGTAAATCACTATTGGATTCGCGGGGCCAACAAGACCAATCGATTAAGCAAGCGTGCAATCCACTTTATTGACGTTATGAAGCGTTTTATCGAGCCGGCAGGGTATCAGGGCAGAGTTCGCGTAAAGATCGAATACGCGCCACCTGATGCGAAAATACGCGACATCGATAACATCGTAAAACCATGCTTTGACGCTTTGTCGAAAGGTGGATTGATTCTGGATGATTCCCAGGTGGATGAATTGCTTGTGAAGCGGTTGCCATCGGAAAAAGGCGGAAAGCTGATTATTCAAGTTGAAAAGTTAAGAGTTTGAGGGGAATAGGGATGAATGGATTTCTTAAGTGGTTATTTATTCGGAAAGGCTCAAAAGTGGTAACGGTTGACGATGACCCTATCACCGATATTCAAAATGTTGCCCTAGTCGCACATGGTCGAATTTACACAAAAGAATGGAATTACAAAGTTGCTTATTCATATGACGATGTGAGATTGGCAACACGCAAAGAAATTAAGCAAGGCTTTAAAGATTAAGAGGGAATAGGGATGAATGCGATGGTAGCTGAAAAGATGACAAACATTGAATGGTTGGGGCAGCAGTTAAGAGCCAAAACAGCGAATTATGAACCAAGCCAAGGCGGTGGGAGCTTGGAACCAATTACATGGGAAGACCGCTGCGGTGCTATTGCTTCAATTGATGACCAGGCGACAAAAGCATATTGTGAAATCTTGGTATGGGGTGACTATCGAGATAACACAATGGCCTACAATATTTTGCATCATTATTTAGCTGCTAGTCTCTATGAGGCTTTAGCAAAGGATGTGCAACGCATTCGATTTGATCTTAAGTCCTTTGCACTCAAGGTGGCAAAGATGGCGTTATTCTTAAGTCTTCGAGATATGGGTAATTTTAAAGCTGAAGACAAATTGCGTTTTTTTGGCATCACGGAAATGAAGATGCGTACCTACCGAGAGCACTATGCTTATCTGGAAAATATGGTGGAAATTATGCTTTCAGATATGCGCGATGAGATAGATTTTTATGCTGATATTTATCGGAAAAATTTAAGAAAAGCTTAATTGACAAATAAGCCCCATATAAGATAGTATTTTTATAGACTGGTCGTTCTATACAAAAGTGACCAAGTGTTAAAAAGCTCATCGAAAGGTGGGCTTTTTTGTTGCCTAGTATTTTTGATACTCAAATGAATTTGACTCTAAAAATAATCTGAAAAGGAGAATCAAAATGCCAGTATATGCATAAGAGGTCTTGCGCCACCTTAAGAGCGATTTGGATTTGTGACGTTGTGCATTAATTTGCTCAGCTATAAGCACAAACGGTGGGATGCTGAAACCAGCCGTATAAGTTGGTTTGAATCCAATGTGATTTCGTCACACATTGAGTTAGCCTCAGAGCCTTAAGTTGTGGTGACTCCCGACCAATGAAGATGAAAGACACAAAGCGTATCAATAGCTAACTTTGAGAAGTTTATTGTGTTGAGTAGCGGTAGATCAGTTGCCGAGCTGGTCAGTATCGTAATCTAAGGCAAGGGTGTGGCAATTTACCATGCCCTTTTACGGGTCAATGATGTAACGGTAGCATAACGGTCTCCAAAACCGTTTGTTTAGGTTCGAATCCTAATTGACTTGCCAGATATAAAAAGACATTTACCCTGCTGAGGGAAACAAGATGCTAAAACTTTTAATGTGTTTATTTGGCCTACATGGTGCGACTGAAATTGATTACACGATTGATGATGAAGAAATCAAGGTGTGTCGGGATTGTTTGAAAGAAGTTAAATAAACCCTCGTCACTTCGGTGGCATTTGCCGGACGTATTACGGCACATGAAACCCTGCCCAGATAACTAACTTGGCGGGGTTTTCTTTTCTTATTGGTGGTGACTGTGAATGAAGGCTGCAATATCTGAAGGTTGTGATTTGAATTATCCGGAAATACCGGAAGGTTGGGATGGGTTATGGACATAGTAGAAGCAAAACGGAATTTAGAAGTGCTCGAAAGAAACCGCAGTCGATTAATGAATTACAACCATCTGTATTCAAGCTATGCATTTAAAGAAATGTGCGGTGCTGAACTTCGTAAGGTAAATAAGCAGATCCACGGCATAGAAGAACAATTAAATGCGCAACCACAAAAGACTCGAAGCAATCAGAAAGCTGCCATGCATCCGGTGCGGTAATCCATATAGCCAGGCTGCTCATTCAAATAGTGCTAAGCATGGTAAGGGTAGAGGAATCAAAAGTTCTGACCTATTTGTAATTCCCCTTTGTTTTAAATGCCATGCTGCATTCGACCGTTTTGAATTGGGCACCCGGGCCGAGAGTGAAGCAATGTTTGATCAGTGGTTGATGAGAGTGAATCGGATGTTGGTGATGGAAGATAGAGAAGTTTTCTAGGAGATGGGAAATGCAAAAAGCCGTATTTCCTATCCAGAGTCATGCCGACATCACCGAAGCCATTAACTACATGCACACCCATTACACTCAAGCGATTAATGAGGGTAAGCCGTTGGTGGTGAGGATCAATCAAACACCAGATGAACGGTCAGCAGCGCAGAATAGGCTTTACTGGAAATGGATTGGTGAGATTAGAAGAAAGACTGGTCAGGATGAAGATTCACTCCATTACGAGTTCAAGAAGAAGTTTCTGATTTATATCTATCGTCGAGATGACCAGCAGTTTGGTGAAATGTGTCATGCCATTGCTAAGGTAAAGCAAACCGAACCAGATGAGTATAAGGCTATCGGTGAACAGGTCATCAGGCTTTGCAGTACAACCAAGGCGACAGTGAAGCAAATGACCGAGTATTTGAATTATGTGCATGACTTTGCTGTGACTCAGCTGCATGTGTATTTAACTGTGCCGGATGATTTGAAGTGGTGTTATGTAGGTTAATCTGATATAGGTATCCTGCAAAATAACAACATAGTGGGGAGCTATGAAATTCAAGGTTTTATTGGCAGGATTATTACTTTCTTTTCAGGTACAAGCTGCCTCTGAATTGGTTGAAAAAAATCAAGCATTAGCAGTTGTGAAGAACTATGCAAATGCGATTGCGTGTGGAACTTCATTTGAAAGAGATGAGGATGGAAAAATTCAAACAAGCACCAAAGATGTTTACATTATTGAAAACGGTGTAAAAGATGACCTCCATAATGAATTTTATGTTCTTTGGTCAGGCGATCAGCACTGTGCAGGTGGTACGGGTACTCATTATGCGCAACTCACAAAAGTTAACAAATGGACTAAAAATGGACCGTATGTGGTAACAGGTGAGTATCCGTTCGGTGAAGATGTGGATAAACATATTAACTACCGCTTCATCAGTGAATTTAAGCAGCTTGGTGCAAACTTATTTAAAATTACATCTGGGAAGTTTGCAGAGGATGATTCAAATGCAGGGCCTTCATTGCAAGATTCTATTTTGGTAGAAAATCAAAAAGGGATAGGTTGGAAAGTTATTAGCTCTCATGTATCCGAAATAAATTAACTACTGAATTGAAAATAAACCTCCTCCGGGAGGTTTTTTAATACCTGTAATTTGGAGAATGAATATTTATGGCAGGCCTGACAGATAAACAACAAAGGTTTGTCGATGAGTATTTGATAGACCTGAATGCAACACAAGCAGCGATTCGAGCAGGTTATAGCGAAAAGACAGCAGCAGCCATTGGTGCAGAAAACCTTATAAAACCTAATATCCAAAATGCCATTCAAGAAGCCCAAGCCAAGCGACAAGAGCAAACCCAAATTGATGCTGCCTATGTCTTAAGACGTCTGGTCGAAATTGATCAGATGGATGTCCTGGACATCATGGATGATAAGTATTGCCTTAAACCTATTGGTGAGTGGCCCAAGATTTGGCGCCAGTACATTTCCAATATTGAGAATATGGAAGAGTTTGAGGGCTTTGGTGAAGACCGCACCCAAATTGGTTGGCTTAAAAAGATCAAATGGCCGGATAAAACAAAGAACCTTGAATTGCTTGGTAAGCATGTCTCTGTAGGCGCATTTAAAGACAAGGTGGAACATTCAGGGAAACTTGAGATTCAATCACTATCTGACCTGATGGATGAGCTAAGTAACGACTGAAAATAAGGGGGGCATATGCTTAAACCTGAGCATAGAGCAAAACTTATTGATCAGCATTGGCGACTAAATAATCTCTACCACATCACCGATAAGAACGGTAAACAAGTTAAGTTCAAGATGACACTTGAGCAGCTTGAGTACTTTGAGAATGAGTGGTCGAGAAACATCATCTTAAAAGCGCGTCAGCTCGGCTTTACGACTGAGATGTGTATTATCCAGTTGGATGCTGCACTATTCATGTCTGATAAGTGCGCCTTGATTGCACATACGCTACATGATGCTAAACGCCTGTTTCGGGAAAAGGTCAAATACGCTTATGAGAAGTTGCCACATCCATTACGTGCAGCCAATCCACTAAGCATTGAAACCAAAGAGGAGCTTGTATTCTCTAAAGGTGGGTCGGTTACAGTCAGTACATCATTCCGTGGTGGAACGCTAAAGCGATTACATATTTCCGAGTTCGGTAAGATCTGCGCCAAATACCCAGATAAAGCCCGTGAGATTGTCACTGGTGCTTTTGAAGCGGTTGGCTTGGGTGGAAAGATTACCCTTGAGTCTACAGCCGAAGGTAAGTCAGGTTATTTCTATGACTACTGCCAGACTGCTGAGAAGCTACAACTACAAGGCAGAACACTTGGCATCCTGGACTGGAAGTTCTTTTTCTTCTCATGGTGGAAGAATCATGATTATGCCCTGCCGGTTACAGCTGAGATTCCGCAGCGCCTAAAAGATTACTTTGCTGAGCTAAAAGCCAAATACAACATCCATATCACACCAGAGCAGCAGCAATGGTATTGGCAGAAAGAGAAAACGCTTGGTGAAGATATTAAGCGTGAATATCCATCTATTCCGTCTGAGGCATTTGCTCAGTCAGTAGAAGGTGCCTACTACAAGAAGCAATTCAAATTCTTGTACGAGAATGGTCGCATTGGTGAGTTGCCTGACAACTCGCATTTGGATGTGATGACCTTTTGGGATTTGGGTGTGTCAGATTCTATGGTGATCTGGTTCATTCGCAAGATCGGTGAAGACCGCTATCAAGTGATTGATTACTACGAGAACTCAGGTGAAGGCATGCGTCATTACTTCAAGGTCTTGAAGGATCGCGGCTATACCTATTCAGCACATTACGCTCCACACGACATTCAAAACCGCTCATTGATGAACGATGGTAAATCTCGTCTTGATATTGCCAAAGAAGGTTATGAGATTGACGGGATGAGATACTCTGTTCGTTTCCAGGTGGTTCCTAATATCGGAATCATGGATGGTATTGAATTGGCCCGTGAAATCCTGCCTCGATGTGAATTTGACGAAACCAAGTGTGAGGAAGGTATTTCCCATCTGGAAAACTATCGCAAAGAGTGGGATGACAAGAAAGGCTGCTGGAAGGATAAGCCTTTGCATGACCACACTTCGCATGGTGCCGATGGATTTAGATATTTTGCTGTGGCGATGACGAAGAAAATCAAACCTAAAACTATTTCATTAAGCACGGTGTACTAAATGGCAGTCAATTCAAAACATCCTAAATATACTGAATTTGAAGGCCGATGGAAGGTCGTTCACGATCTATGTGATGGTGCAAATGCAGTAAAAAAGGCAGGTGCTTTATATCTGCCTGAAATCAATGTAAGCAAAGACAAGCGTGAGAATGATTTACGCAATCAGGCTTATCGTGATCGTGCTGTGCTGTATGAAATCACCAAAGACACTAAGCAGGAATTAATCGGGATTGCCTTCTCTGAAGATCCGAACTTTGATCCTGATGGTATGGACTTCCTGAAATACAATGCTGATGGTACTGGTAAGTCTTACTATCACTTAATGCAGAGTGCTTTGGGTGGTTTGCTTGATGCTGGCCGTGGCGGTTTGTTTGTGGATTATCCGCAGACAGATGGTGCGACTTCGGTTGCTGAGGTAGAGCGTTTAGGTATTCTGCCGACGGTGGTCCATTACAAAACTTTAAGCATTATCAATTGGGGTGTGCGAAAAGTTGGTGCTCACTTCAAAACAGCTTTGGTGGTACTTGCTGAGAAGGATTCTATTGTCGATCCGAATGATGAGTTCAGCTTAAAAGAGATTCAGCTCTATCGGGTATTGCGACTGGATCAGAACGGTGAATATTGTGTTCAGATTTATTCTGATCGCACTGGCACCTTGCAAGCGGATAGCGAACCGTATTATCCAACTGATGCAAATGGTTCGAAGTGGAATGAGATTCCATTTATCCCGCTTGGATCGGTAGCCAATGATTGGGAAGTCGACAACATCCCGCTTGAGTCACTGGCATTGATGAATATTGCGCACTATCACAACTCGGCTGAGTATGAGAACAGTGTGTTCCTCTGTGGCCAGATTCAACCAGTGATGACTGGCCTTGATACCGAATGGCGCGATTGGTTGCAAGAGAACGGGGTAATGCTAGGCTCTACAACCCCTCTGATGCTTCCAACAGGTGCGACATTCACCTTTGCTCAGGCAGAGGAACAGATGATTGCCAAAGAAGCAATGGAAGCCAAAGAGAAGCACATGAAGGCTTTAGGTGCAAAACTACTTGAGGAAAATCAGGTGGTGAAAACTGCGACTGAATCCAATAATGAATCGATGGCGAAATACTCTGTCTTGTCCTTGTGTGTAGCTAACTTAAATGAAGCCTCTGAAATTGTCTTGCGCTGGTGTGCTAGATACTTTGGATCTGGTGATAAAGCCAAGTTCACAATCAAACAAGACTTCGCTAAAGGCAAGCTTTCACTTGATGCATTGAAGTTCTATAACGAGCTTGTACAGCAAGGCAAATTGAGCCGTCAAACCTTCCATACAATCCGCACGACTGGCAAAGTTCCCGAGATTGATTATGTGGAAGAAGAAAAACGGATCGAAGCTGAAACGGCCAGTGCTTTACCAGGTATGAACTATGAACGACCAAATAGCACAACGAGCAATACTTAATGCTTTAAGTCAGCATTCAGCCTATAGCTATCGAGCATCAACCCAAGCTGTAAACGAGGTTTTAAGCCGGTTTTACGGCCTGTCTAATAAGATGGTGTCAGAGCTAAGAGACTTGCTTGAAAACCTGTCTGAGGCTGAAAAAATTGCATTGGCGAGTGGTCAATACACTACTGAGCAATTGAAAGAGATTCGAGCCTTACTGAATGACAGATTTAAAGAGATTTCAGCTGAGGTTCCGGAAACCTTTCACCAGTCAGCAGTCAGCATGGCAGTGTATGAAGCATCGTACGTCAGTCAGTTAATGACAGGGGTAGCAGCTTCAGTTAGTGGTGAGCAGCTTTATAAAAAAGCGAAGTCCACCCCATTGGCAGGCGGCCAGATCATTAATGAAATGTTTGGCTTTGTATTGGATAAAGCTCGAAAGCAGGTTGAATATGCCATTCGCGATGGTATCAATCAGGGTCAGACAAATCAGGAAATCATTACCCGCATTCGTGGCAAGCGAACCAAGATAGGCAATCAATATGCTTATGTTGGCGGTATCTGGGATGCGACCAAGGTAGAGATTGAGCGAACTGTCAGGACTGCACGAAGTCATGTGGCGAATGTTGCTTATGATGATACTTGGAAAGCTCTAGGTTTTACTCATGTGAAATTCGTCAGCACACTTGATGGAAGAACATCCAAGCAATGTTCTGTATTGGATCAGTCGGTGTATGAGATTGATAAGCCATACCCAAAGCCGCCTTTGCATTATAACTGCCGCAGTATTCTCGTGGGGGTTGATGCTGATGGAAAGCTATCAGGCAAGCGTCCGTTTGTAATGGATGAGCGCAAAGTGAAGGACATCCCCAAAGACCAGCGTAAAGACTTGATTGGTCAGCTCGATGCGAATACATCATTCAAGAAGTTCTTTGATCAGACTGATGAGTTTTTCCAGAAAGAGTGGCTCGGTCCATCGCGTTACAAGCTCTACAAAGAAGGCAATTACAGCATTGACAAGTTTGTTGATCCGCAAGGTGCCATGTACACGCTGGACGAGTTGAAGTTGTTGGATAAGCAAACATTCGATGACTTAGGACTTTAAAACCAATTTTAACCTAGACCCAAACGGGTCTTTTTTTATGCCCGCAGTTTGTGACTGCACAATCGCTCGGAGAGCAAAATGCTGAAGTATGAATTAGAAAATCTCGATGGTGTCGAGGAATCTGTCAAATCACTCTATGAAGAAAAAGACGGTAAATACGTCCTGAAAATCGAAGGTATTCCGCAGCCACAAAATGATGATGGCTTGCGTAAAAAGGTTGATGAACTGCTTGCTGAAAAGAAAGCCGAACAGCAAAAGCGCAAAGAAGCGGAAGAACAGGCCCGAAAAGAAGCGGAAGAAAATGCCCGTAAGAACGGCAATATTGAAGCTTTGGAAAAGTCATGGGGTGAGAAATTCACAGCACGCGAAACCGAGCTGTTAAACGAAAAACAGGCGCTTGAAGCACAGGTCTATAAACTAACAGTAGGAAGTAAGGCAACTGAACTGGCAGCGAAACTTGCTGTACCGGGTAGTGATTCCGTTTTACTTCCACATATTAGTAATCGTCTACAGGTTGAAACTGTAGATGGTGAAATCAAAATCCGTGTTCTTGATTTGCAGGGCAAGCCAAGTGCATTGAGCATTGAAGATTTAGAAAAAGAATTTCGTGCGAATGAGGCATTCAAGCCTTTGATTCGTGCGTCAAACGCATCAGGAAGTGGGGCTTCTGGTGGTCAAGGTGGCGGTGCTACTAAAAAACCAAGCGAAATGACAACTCAAGAACGTGTCGAGTGGAAGCAGCGAGATCCAGTTGGATTTAAAGCGGCCCTTGATGCTGGTGAATTTAATACTTAGGAATAAATAGCATATGGCTACTACTCAAGTTAAAGATATCTGGGATGCGGATATCGCAGCATCCTACAAAACCTTAGATGCATTGGAAAAAACTGCGATTGCGGATTCTGGTGTGTTGGCAACTACTGAAGAAATGCAAGAACTGCTTAATGCTCGTAAGCCGAAGATTGCACTTCCATACTGGAATGATCTGGATGCATCAATTGAGCCAAACTACTCAACTGATAACCCGGCTGATATTGCAATCCCATTAGCTGTGACTACTGGTGATATGCAGGCTTATGTTGCGAACGTCAACGAAGGCTGGTCATCTGCTTCACTGGTTAAAGAATTAACCAATAAAGACCCGTTAAATGAATTGGTCCGTGGTCGTATTAACCCATACTGGCGCAAACAGGCGCAGCGCCGACTCATTGCTTCCTTGATCGGTGTTTACCGTGAAAACGTGGCGAATGGTGCGAGCGACATGATCATCACTGATACAGCCAGTGGCCTGAACTCTGATGTGATTATTGATGCTGAAGCGAGTATGGGCGATAACCTGGACAAGCTCGGCATTATTATCATGCACAGCAAAAAGTATGCTGATCTGCAGAAGCAAAACCAAATTGAGTTCATCGTGGACTCTGAAGCAAAAACCCGTTTTGCTGTATACCAAAATAAGCGTGTTGTTGTGGATGATGGTATGCCAAACCTTGGCACAGCCCTCGCTCCACAATACCTGACCATGGTCGCTGGTGCTGGCGCAATCGGCTATGCATATGGTCAGCCATATAATGCTGAAACCGTGGCATATGTCGATGATCAAGCAAACGGTGGTGGTATTGAAACCTTATGGTCTCGTCGTAAATTCATCATCCACCCACTTGGCTACTCTTTCACTGCTGAAACCATCACAGGTAACGGCACTGAAGCGAAAGCATTTGCACCTTCTTGGGCTGACTTGGCTTTAGCTGCAAACTGGGAACGTGTTGTGGATCGTAAAGCAGTTCCAATCTCATTCATTGTGACCAAATAAGGAGTAAGCAATGGGAATCGGTAAAGGTGAAAATAAAAACACTTGGGATGACTTCCTGAAATCTCAGCAGGGTGGCCAATCAAAGAAAAATGGTGCCACATCAGGTCGAGCATCTGGATCGGGCGCTTCAGCAGGTGGCGCTAAAGAAGCGGAAAAAAATGGCGGTGGCGCTGAAGGTGCTGGTGACGGCACCCAACCAACTGACTTCAATGCTCTAACGGTTGAAAAACTCAAAGAGCAGCTTGCAGCAAAAGGAATTGAAATTCCTGCTGATGCGAAAAAGGCTGATTTAGTCGCTCTATTAGAACAGGAATAACTATGAATTACGTCACTATCGATTCAGTCACTCAAAGCCTTGGCCCAGATTGGGCTGGATCGGGTGACGCTAATCTCGCAGTTACTCAGGCGAATGCTTGGCTTCGTGCCAAGCCTTTGCGTCAATTTGAAGTAATCCCAGAAGATGTATTACTTGCAGGGGCTTATGCTGCACAGATGGCCGCTAAAGGTGAACTCTACGTGACGCAGACTGATGGCGTGGTGAAATCCAAGCGCGTCAAAGCAGACACGGTAGAAGTTCAAAAGGAATACGTAGCAGGCATGGAGCAGGGTAAAAGCTCGACAATGTTATTCATTGAAGACTTGCTCGCACCGTACCTTTCTAAAGGCTTTGCAATTAATACATTTGTGGTGAAGTGATGGGCATTAAAGATGATATTCAGGCCGAAGTGGCTGCGGCATTTAGTGCTGATCTGACCGATGCAGTCGATTCATTCACCTGTGAAAAACTGATTTACTCGGGTGAGTTTGATTTTGAAACACAGACCTATCCTATTGTTGGCGATGAGTCATATTCGGGGCGGGGTGTTTTATTTGGCTCGTATTTAAAGGATATGGTCAAGCCGACTGATTACCAGGTGACAGACTCTAAGGCTATCGTGCTGCAGAATGAGGTCACAGGCATTCCACAGATTGATGATGTTTGGACTACCAGTAAGGGCCGGTTCAAGGTGGTGAATATTAGCCAAGACCCAACAGGTAGTATTTGGACTTGCCAGTTGAGAAGAGTTGGGTAGATTGTTGACTTGTGACGTAAATATGTTAGAACTAATTTTGATATAAATATGAGAAGAAATAACAATGTTCATGAAATATATTATGCCGCACAACAAGTCGGAAATTTTTATCAATAAAGATAAAATTAGACTTATAGAAAATCTTTCAACAGCAAACAACCTGCAAAGAAAAATACTGCAACTGAATATTGTGTTTTCAAATGACCATGTATTAACGCTAAATTTTGAAACGCAAGATGAGCTTGATACATTCCTACAAAAGCTCACATCACAAATAAATTAAACCCACTTCGGTGGGTTTTTTAATGGATGGAATTTATGGCCTGGAAAAACAAACCGAGTAATTTTTCGCTCGATATGCTTAAAACCGCAGACGACCACCTTAAAAATATCGTAGGCGAAACACTTCAGCAAGTCGTTACACGCTCACCTGTCATGGA
>NZ_DJDC01000048.1:0-10266 GCF_002430855.1 Acinetobacter sp. UBA5934
TTTACTCCGTAAATTCAGCCTGTGATGCTGATTTTTGCCATTGTATTGCTGATTTTGGCATGCTGGATCACGCCCTATAGTTATGAGCGGTCAAGAAAAAATTATGATTCAACCCTGCGAATGGGTGAGTTTCTGTGTTATCTATTGATCAGCTGGTGGCGATTATTTATTTGGCCGATTAGCCTATTGCTGGCCTGGCTTTCCACATAAATTTTTGAAGTTTTTCTTCAACAAAAAAAGCACCACAAGGTGCTTTTTTACTGCAAGTGCTGAGATTATTTAATCAAGGCATCTAGAACAGCTTGATAATGAATGGAAATGTCATCTTCCAAAATCTTGTAAGCATTGTCGAACTGTACCATTGGCCAGCCCTCTTTCCAGAATGGAAAAATATTATGCAAATCATGGGTCACAATCGCATCCTCACGAGTAATTGCCTGGGCAATTTGCGATAAAACCTGAGCTGTCTCAGCGCCGTCAATCGCCATGTAATCAATACCATGTGCTTTTAAAATACGAATGCGGTCTTTTTTATAACGAATTTTTTTGCTTTGCGCTTCATTTAAATGCAGAGCCAAAGTTACGGCTTCAACAAACTTGCTTTCAAAGCTCGCATTTAAAGCCACTAATGCTTCTTTATGTGCTTCTTGACGACCAGCTTTACCGCCATTACGGATAATCTCTTTCGCTTCAGTATCTAGCACATCGCTTTTCATGGACTGTAAAATGTCTAAAATTTCGATATCGCTTAAAGATTCAGGAGATTGATCAGTCATGAACTGTCCTTGGACAAAATAGGAAAGTGCTATTTTCGCATAATTCCTGATTGAATACAGGAATAAAATTAAGCGCTCGATTCGGTTATTTAATTGGTCTTAAACCTGAGCTCAAATTATGGTAGGTAAGCACAATATTTCGCACTCGTTAAGCATATACTTAAAACGATAGATTTATGCGAAATAAATTAAGATAAAATTTAATATTCCAAGATTGCTTAAGAAATTAGTTCAATTTAAACAACTCAATAGAAATTATTGCTTAAATAAAGATCGTTGTAAATTATAGAATTTTTTCTGTTAAATAATGTCAAATCCTTTATATTAACTCTACTTTTTATGTGTCTTTAATTCTTATGCTCAGTAATAAACAAACTGCACTTTTTTTAAAACAATTGCGGGAACAATACCCGGCAGCGTTTAAAAGAAATTATTTGTTTTACAGTATGCTCAAAACCAAAGGAATTTTAGATGAACTAAAAGAGCTAATTCCTTGGATTTTAGCCGCGATGATTTTTATCTCGCTTTCGATGAGCTTAAGTCATTTCATTGCCATGCAGTTGCCGCAGTTGAATGCTTTTCGTGCACAAGGCATTGCGGTTCTAGCCATTATGTTGCTGTTTATGCTGTATACCCCCGTGGTCATTAAACAGATCAAACATAGCTCTACGTCTTTATATCAGCAACTTCGCCATACTCCAGTTAAACTGGCCGTACTGATTGTGCTTCAAACGCTGAACATTGCCTATATTGAAAGTACAGTTTTGCAAATTATTTTATTTTTCTTTGCCATGAGTTTTGGTTTTGTTCGTTTTTATAAGGAAAATATGTTCCGTCAAGCGACTCAAAACGAGCAATATTATTATCTGCAAGAGACCCGTCGCATTTGTTTTTGGGCTTATAAGCAAGTAATAAAGATTCAGTTAAAAAGCCTATTTTTGAGCAAAAACTCCCCAGCACTTCACGCGCTACGGCAACAAGAAAAACAGTTTATCGATTTACATATACAGCTGATTCGTTATGAAAATGAACTGTGTAAAACACATAAGCATATAGATGTCGAAACTTATCTGGATAGCTTGATGTAGAGTTCATCAATTTTTAACGGCAAAAGTTTAGTTAAAGTATTATTTTATAGCGTTAAACACATGAATTGATTGAAAACAAAGCAAATACACGCAAAGCTACTTGCCAAGTTTTATTTCGTCCACTATTATTGCGCACATGCCCGAGTGGTGAAATCGGTAGACACAGGGGATTTAAAATCCCCCGCCCACAAAGCGTGCCAGTTCGAGTCTGGCCTCGGGCACCATTTTAAGACTTTTAAAATGGTGCAATAAAAGATCCAGCGATACGCTGGTTTTTTTATGCCTGAATTATTACTATAAAATCAAATCTATAAAAAGAAATAATAAAAATGAAGCAAATAAAAATGTATTTTCTGCGGTATGTCAGCCTGTTTATATTAATGATCGCAAGTTCAACTTACGCAGCAGACATAATGGAAAAACTGCAAACTCCAAAAGTTTATGATTTATTTTCTGGAACCATTTACGAAAATCAGGGACAACTTGTTTTAAATCACTGCAGTTTGGGAAAATATCCCTATCCCCTACATTTTAATCATCCTGAAGATGAAAAACAGATTAGAAGCTTGCTGCGGCAAGACCCGTACTTTTGGCTCAATCTCAGAGCAAAAGCCTATACTGAAAATGAGAAATTTCATTTGATTGTAGATGAGATAGCAGAAATTCATATTCAGGCAAGTTGCCATCTAAGCGATCTATTGTCTCATCCGGCTAAACTTTAAATAGACATACTTACAAATAGATAGTGACTTACCACTCTCTATTCGATACCAGTTCTTCGATCTCAATATCCATATACCCATTTTCTTGCACCACCATCATCATGGCTTCAGCAATATAATCGGCGGCGGTGTCATCCAATGACGAATCAAGATCTTCAAACTGAGGTTTCATCTTATTAATCAAAACTACAGTTTCAGCAGCAAAATGATAAATATCTACTTCAGATACATCAGGCTTTGCTACCTTCCTTGCAAACTGTTTAACAGCCTGCTTAACTTCAGCCACCAGAATATCGGGATAATATTCATCATCAAACATCGGGAGAAGTAAATCTTCAAACATATAACACTCAAAAAAGACATGCATTAAAGCCAGCCTATATAACACAAAGCCACGTAATTACCAAACTTCACAATAAAAAAGGATGAGATTTTATGCTTAATTTTTCTGACTCAGATTTTTTAGATTGATTACACCTCATCTATTGAGGTTTAGACTTTAATTGTATTATTCATCGCCTTTACTCATCTACTCGTAAAGAAGAAATACTTACTATTCACCTTAAGATAACGAATGTAACTAATTCACAAGCAATTAATAATTTTTATAATTGAATGTCATTAGTCTTCTATCTTAAATTTGCTATTTTCCAGCAACAACGAGCTTTTAAAATAGTTATCCAACACAGCTTCTTTAAGATATGAAACTACTTTATCTAAGCAGCAATAGACTATTTCACCTCAAAACTTAATTTCTATTATACTGCCCGGCTAAAAACTTATACTTGGAATGCGCATTTAGCTTAAAAATAATCATATGATTTAATTAAGCTTTTATTTCATGTAAAGATTTGGTTGTGTTTTCGATTCATTGGATAGCCTGACTAGGATTTAAATAAATTTTATCTTATAAATTAAAAACCTAATTTTATAGGGAAATGTTATGAAAGCTATTTTAGTTACATTTCTTGCAATAATATTCACCGCCTGCTCTACAACCCCTACCACAGATCGTCAAAAAAATATGATTTCTGAACCCGAAGTCATAGCAGCACAACAAGCCTGGTGTAAAGCATTACTTGATATCAGTTCAACTTACGATAAAAGCGGAAAACAGGCAGCCAATGATCTGGCAAGCAAGGTGATTGATGAAGTATATTTTTATCAGGATGGTCCGGTTTTATTTAAACCCACATTAACTACAAATCCACAAACATTCAGAACCACAAAAGAAGGCGCTTTGTCTTATTTCGTAGGAGGAGATCCCAATTTTCCGGATGACAAAGGCTTTGCCCTTGGCGGCTGGCAAAAATGCGAAGTCGATAATGCAACCATAAATATAACCGGTGACAGTGCAAGCACGGTAGGTAAAGTTCACTTCACCAATAGGAATGGCGAAGTGACCACGGTTGATAAAAGCTGGAAATTTGTAAAAGATAATGCAGGTAAATTACGAATAGTGGTGCATCATTCTTCGCTTGAGCATAAAGCAAAATAATTACATCTAAAAGCAAAAAAGCCCGATACCTGATTGGGCTTTTTTCTTCTTTATAACCCTTGATTTTGCATTGCATTCCAAACTTTAATTGCATCTGACATGGCTTTGACATCATGTGCTCGCACCATACATGCACCCTGCTGAATACTCATCAGATGTGCCGCCACCGAGCCAACTGCACGCTGCCCAGCATCTGCTCCTCCTAAGGCTTCACCAATAAAACGCTTGCGTGATAAAGCGGAAAGAATCGGATACCCCATATCATTTAATTTATAAAATTCATTTAACAGTTTTAAATTCTGCTGCGCATTTTTAGCAAAACCAAAGCCCGGATCAATCATGATATTTTCAGGTTGAATGCCAGCATTTAAAGAATCAGTGATACGCTGCTGAAGTTCAGCAATGACCTCTGACGTTACATCGTCATACTGAGCCAAATTATTCATGGTGGTGGGTTCACCACGCATATGCATAATAATCACAGGAATATTGAGTTCAGCTGCTGTGGCCAAAGCATGCGGGCGGGTCAATGCACGCACATCATTCCAGATATGCGCCCCTGCCTGTACGGCCGCTTTAATCACTTCTGGCTGTGAGGTATCTATTGAAATAATGACATCATGCTTAGCCAATTCTTCAACCACAGGCACCACCCGACGGATTTCTTCATCCACTTCTACTACCGAAGCACCGGGACGAGTGGATTCACCACCTACATCAATTACGCTCGCCCCATCCGCGATCATCTGCAAGGCATAGGCAATGGCTTGATCTTTCGCATTATGTTTTCCACCATCACTAAAAGAGTCAGGAGTGACATTCAAAATTCCCATTACATGTGGTTTAGACAATTCCAATTTCATTTGACCACATGTCAGCATTCGATTAGGTAATGGCATCAATTGCATCATGTTTCTCCTTCAAGCAATTCCTTTATTCTAACAATTCTCTGATTTTACGGCCTAAATTCTTTTCAGTTACAGCCACTTTATGCATAAAAAAAGAGCCTCATTTGAGACTCTTTTTTCTAACCATCCAACTTAGCTCGCCGGTAATGGCGGAGGTGTTGCCGGACCATCTGTCGGGGTTACATCAATCACAGGATTTTCAGCAACATATACTTTAGGTGGCTGTGGTTCACGGCCTTCCATAATGTCACGAATTTGCTCACGATCAATCGTTTCCCATTCCATCAACGCTTTCACCATTGCATGTGCGATATCTTTGTTATTTTCCAAGATATTGCGAGCAACCTTATACTGTTCATCCAAAATACGACGAACTTCAGCATCTACTTGCTGTTGGGTTGCTTCAGAAATGGTACGACTGCCTACATTTCCAAAGAAGCCATTTTGGTTTTCATCTTCATAAACCATTACGCCCATTTTGTCAGACATACCGTACTTGGTCACCATTGCACGTGCCATTTTGGTCGCACGTTCAAAGTCATTTGAAGCACCGGTCGACATTTGGTTAATGAAGACTTCTTCTGCAATACGACCACCAAATAAAATCGAAATTTCATTGAGCATCTTATCTTTGTAATGGCTGGTCTGATCATGTTCAGGCAACTGCCATGTCACACCCAATGCCCAACCACGCGGCATGATCGTTACTTTATGCACAGGGTCAGTACCCGGCAAGATTTCAGCAACAATGGCATGACCAGCTTCATGGTAAGCCGTAGCGCGACGTTCTTCTTCACGAATCACCATCGATTTACGTTCAGGACCCATATAGATTTTATCTTTTGCATCTTCAAAGTCATGCATGTCGACCGTATTCTTGTTACGACGTGCCGCAAACAATGCCGCTTCGTTAACAAGGTTTGCCAATTGCGCACCAGAGAAACCTGGAGTACCACGAGCAAGAATTTTGACGTCTACACCGGTATGTGAAGGCAATTTTTTCAAATGTACGTTCAGAATCTGTTCACGACCTTTAATGTCAGGCAGACCCACCATCACCTGACGGTCAAAACGGCCTGGACGTAGCAAGGCTTTATCCAGTACATCTGCACGGTTGGTTGCAGCAATGACGATAATTCCTTCATTACCTTCAAAACCATCCATTTCTACCAGCATCTGGTTCAGTGTCTGTTCACGTTCATCGTGACCACCACCGGTACCTGAACCACGGTGACGACCGACCGCATCAATCTCATCAATAAAGATGATACAAGGCGCATGACGTTTCGCCTGTTCGAACATGTCACGTACACGTGATGCACCTACACCCACGAACATTTCAACAAAGTCAGAACCGGAAATACTGAAGAACGGAACTTTTGCTTCACCCGCAATTGCTTTAGCAAGCAAGGTTTTACCGGTACCTGGAGGACCCACCATCAATACGCCCTTAGGAATACTTGCACCCAGACGTTTGAATTTTGAAGGATCTTTTAAGAAGTCAACGATTTCAACCACTTCTTGCTTTGCTTCATCACAGCCAGCAACATCGGTAAAAGTGACTTTAATTTGGTCTTCAGAAAGCATTTTGGCTTTTGATTTACCGAAACTCATTGGACCGCTTTTACCACCTGCTCCACCACCCATGTTGCGCATAAAGAACATGAATAACAAAATGATCAAAAGTACAGGGAAGCTTGCGATAAGGAGTTGCATCAACAAACCTTGACGTTGTGGTGCAGTCCCTTCTACAACAACATTATGTTTAATGAGGCTTGGCATAAGTTCTGGGTCTTGAACCGCAGGACGAATACTTTCAAACTCTGAACCGTTTGTTTTTTCACCACGAATTCTTTCACCATCAATGGTAACTTGCTTAATTTGACCAGCATTCACCGCTGAAACAAACTCTGAATAATTCATTGCAGTCGGTTGATTGCGGTCACTGATGTTACTGAAAATCAGAATCAGCACACCCAGTATAACCAGCCACAATACGGCATTCTTGAAGAGATCGCTCAAAGCTTTATTCCCATATCAATCTAATTTGATCATGCCCATAAATGGGTGACCTTAATTTAAGCTGAAGATCAGCTTTGCAATATTTTAAAAATGTACAAAATGCACAATTTTTAACGTCTTGGCAAGTAAACTTTATCTAGAAGCCTTCTTACGACCTTGCCCAATTAAAAATACTTCTTTAGAACGGGCACGTGAAGCAGCAGGTTTTGCTGTCTTCAATACATCAAAGCTATCTACAACTTGTTTACGGAATTCGTCAAATCCAGTGCCTTGGAAAACCTTGACTACAAATTGGCCTTTAGGTCCTAAAACCTTGTTGGCAAAATCCAGAGCCAGTTCACACAAGTAGATTTGGCGAGGTTGATCTACAGCCTTATTACCTGATGTATTGGGGGCCATATCCGAAATTACAACGTCTACAGTCCGTCCATTTAAAATATTTAACAATTTTTCAAAAACTTCTTCCTCACGGAAGTCGCCTTGCAAGAAGGTCACATCGGGCAATGCATCCATTGGTAAAATATCGGAGGCAATCAACAAGCCTTTATCACCAACTAATTTACCGGCAATTTGCGACCAGCTCCCTGGTGCAGCACCAAGGTCAACCACCGTCATACCCGGTTTAATAATTTTGTATTTTTCTTGAATTTCAAGAAGCTTATAAGCAGCACGTGCACGATAACCTTCCTTTTGGGCTTTTTTCACAAAAGGATCATCCAAATGCTCGCGCATCCACTCTCGACTACTTTTTGACAACTTCTGGTTGGTAATGCGGGTCGCCATAACTCTCTAAATAATAAAAAACTTCTAATATATGATTGTACGTGAAAAATATAGGCCTTGCAGTATACATCTGTATCTAAATCTGATCTTTGCCAGGTTTTTTTCAATAAGTGAAATCGATTATTTCAACAGAATATAAAGCGTTTAAACTTGGCATTTGTTATACTAAGCCGTTTTTAAAATTAGGTTATCTTTATGGCGGCTTTATCTATTCAGGAACGTAAACGTTTACGTCAAATCGGACATGCATTAAACCCGGTGGTGATGCTGGGCGATAAAGGTTTGACTGAAGCTGTAGTCGAAGAATTAAACCGTGCTTTAAACGATCACGAACTGATTAAAGTGAAAATCGTAGCGGAAGATCGTGAAGAACGCGCATCTTTAATCGAAGACCTTTCAGCTCAAACTGGCGCTGAAGTTGTTCAAAAAATTGGTAAAATTGCGCTGATTTATAAAAAAGCAGCAAAACAGAATGCCAAATTATCCAACTTGGTTCGTCACGCGCATTTGTCTAACTAAGTAGATTTCATGGCCAGTTACGAACTCAGCGCTTTTGATCGCCGCTTTCAATCAATCTCCCTGGTTGCTGCGGTTGAACAGCAAAGTCCATATAATTTGAATATTGGCTTTTGGTTACGCGATCCCAATCAGCTCATGCAATGGCCTGAAATGGTTCAAGAGCACCCTCGTCAAGATTTCTTGTGGGAACATACCTGTTTTGAAATTTTTTTAGGTGTACAAGGAGAGGATTTCTATCGTGAAATTAACCTCTCTCCTTCCCAGGCGTGGCAAGTATATCAGTTTGAAGAATATCGCTATCCAGAAGATATGCCGCCGCAAACAGCTTATGATATTGAACTTAATCAGCTCAAACGCACACATTATGGTTTAAATGTGAGCCTAGATTTGAGCGAGTTTATGTTAAAGCACAAATTGCAATGGTCGGATTTATTCCTGGGCTTAACTGCAGTACTTAAAACTTCGCAAGGTGAACAATACTATGCGATGCAACACAGCAGTCCAAATGCAGACTTTCATAACAAACGTGATTGGCTACATCAGTTTTAAGATATAGCAAAGTTCAAGCAATAAAAAAGTGAGGCAAAGTACCTCACTTTTTTATTGCTTCAATGTGTACCTGAGGAAAATCAACATAGCGTCCTTCCTCGCCACCCTATAGATAGACTACTCTACCTATAGATCAGCTTTTTAAAGTAGGTTCATTATCTGACTTCACTGACACTTTTTTCCACACATCTAAAGTATGTTCTTTAGAGCGTTTTAAAGTTTCAGCCAAATGATCTTTATGTTTAACTGAAATTTGGCTGACATCGTCTTTCAACTCTTTGCCAAGTTTCGATAAATCTTCAATTACTGCATTGAATTCTGATTTAATGAATTCCTTTAATTCAGTTAAATCTTTTTGGGAAAAGTTGAGTTGTTTTTTAATGGTTTCAATACGCTGAAAAAGGTCTTCTTTTAAACTTTGAATTTGCTCTTGAACATTTGCTTGTACCTCCTTCGCTTCAACTTTTACATTTTCAGTTGACTCTGTTACTGCTTCTGTCACTTTTTGCTGTGCATCTTTAGATGCGTGCTGCAACTTATCTACACCTTCTGCGACCACCTCTTTTAAAGCGGTTTTTGCTTTTACTGGCTTTTGTTCTATTGTCATGATCTTTTTCCTATAGTTATTGCATGAAAACCCTAGCGTATTCCGTTTTGATAAAATTTAAGTTTTGATTTGTTAGACAATTCTAATTTGCTTACATTTTATATACACAGCTGCACAAACAGACTTTCCGTCAAAAAGCAAGGTATTTATCTTACAGTTTTGCTTTAAAGCCGTTGGACTTCGAGGGCCTTTCTGCGTATAATGCCGTGTTAAGTTCAAGCGAGCAGACATAGGGAGGGTAGGTTTTATAATAGCCTTCCTTTTTTTTCGTCTTCTCGCTTTTTTACAGCCTAAATTTCAGGAGCTTTGGTTTGAGCACCCCAGCAATTTTAGCCCTTGCCGATGGTACTATTTTTAAAGGTACTTCAATTGGCGCATCGGGTAGTACGACTGGTGAAGTCGTTTTCAACACTGCCATGACTGGCTATCAAGAAATTTTGACTGACCCGAGTTATGCACAACAACTTGTCACCCTAACTTATCCACATATTGGTAATACAGGTTGTAATGATGAAGACGCTGAGTCAGGTCGAATTCATAAAGTATGGGCTAACGGATTGATCATTCGTGATCTGCCTTTATTGCATAGCAACTTCCGTGCTGAACAATCACTAAGTGATTATCTTAACCAACACAATGTTGTAGCTATCGCAGACATCGATACACGTAAATTAACGCGTATTCTGCGATCAAAAGGTGCACAAAACGGTTGTATCCTTGCAGGCGAAAACATCACTGAAGAAGAAGCTTTAGCTAAAGCACGCGCATTCGGCGGTTTAAATGGTTTAGACCTT
>NZ_DJDC01000048.1:10466-11038 GCF_002430855.1 Acinetobacter sp. UBA5934
CGGTGTCAAAACCAACATCTTACGTATGCTCGCAGACCGCGGTTGTAAATTGACTGTTGTGCCTGCGCAAACTCCTGCTGCTGACGTTCTTGCGTTGAATCCAGATGGCGTGTTCTTATCGAACGGTCCTGGCGATCCAGCTGCATGTGACTATGCAATTGAAGCTGTAAAAACTATTGTAGAAGACGCTCGCAATATACCTTTATTCGGTATTTGCCTGGGTCACCAAATTCTTGCGCTTGCAAGCGGTGCTAAGACTGTGAAAATGCCTCACGGTCACCACGGTGCCAACCATCCTGTACAAAATCTTGACAATGGTACAGTGATGATTACTTCTCAAAACCATGGCTTCGCAGTCGATGAAAGCAAACTGCCTGATGTGTTGCGTGTAACGCATCGCTCACTGTTTGATGGCACCAACCAAGGTATTCATCGTACAGACAAACCTGCGTTCAGCTTCCAGGGTCACCCTGAAGCAAGCCCTGGTCCACATGACTGCGCACCACTGTTCGATCATTTCATCGAACTTATCGAAGCATCTAAGAAGTAATTAAGGAAGCATCATGGCTAAA
>NZ_DJDC01000080.1:0-6451 GCF_002430855.1 Acinetobacter sp. UBA5934
TTCACGGCTACGGGTATTGTCAATTTCTACGCCACTTTCGATCGCGACAGAAAAATGAAGCTCGACTTTAGAGCCGTCTTCAACACGAGTTTCCTCGTTAGGATTAATAAAATCAGTCATGTTGCGCCTGTGCACGTTGAATTCGGTGTTTTTCCAGGAAAAACGTATCAATCAGCAGCAGAATCGTACCTAAAGTAATGGCACTATCCGCAATATTAAAAGCAGGGAAGTGGCTGTTCTGATAATAGACATGAATAAAGTCGACCACATAACCTAAAGAAATGCGGTCAATCAGGTTACCAATAGCACCACCCAGAATCAGGGCAACTGCTAGTGGCAAGACTTTCATGCTCTTTGGCATACGCATCAGCCAGAACACGAAAACCACAGACACTAAACCTGCAAGAGAGGTAAAGAAATAGCGTTGCCAGCCACCAGCATCGGACAAGAAACTAAAGGCAGCGCCATAGTTATGTAATAGTGTCCAATTTAAAAAGGGCAGGACGGGCACCGGATCTGCATATTCCAGATGTGTTACCGCAATCCATTTGGTCCATTGATCCAGAATAATCGCCACAATGGATAATCCCACCCACATTAAATTGTGTGGGTAGAATTGAAATAAGCCCTTTTTGTTGTGCGGATTAGGCATACTTTCTCTCTTCGCCTTGACCTGTAGGAAGGTTAATAATACAACGAGAACAAAGGCCTGGATGTTCATGATGTGTATTTACATCAGGCAGTACATGCCAGCAGCGTGCGCATTTCTCGCCGTCTGCTGCAGATACTTTGACACGTAAACCTTCAAGCTCTGTAGCTTCACCTTGAGCTTCATCAAATGCATTTACAGTCACTTGAGAGGTGATCAGAACAAAACGAAGTTCATCACTTAACTGATCAAGCACTGTTTTCAATTCAGCATTGGCCCAAAGTTCAACTTTGGCAGACAGGTTAGAACCAATCAGTTTGGCATTACGCGCTGCTTCAATTTGCTTGTTCACCGCAGATTTAACCGCGATCAGGGTTTGCCAGTCGGCTTCAGAAACCAGGTTGGCAGTTGATGCAACAGGAATGTCATACCATTCGGCAGTGAATACGTACTTCTCGCTTTGACCCGGAATTAAAGGCCAAGCTTCTTGTGCAGTAAAGCTCAAGATCGGTGCCATCCAGCGTACAAAGGCCTGTACCAGATGATACAGCGCAGTTTGTGCAGAATGACGTGCCTGTGAATCTGCTTTGGTGGTGTATTGACGGTCTTTGATGATGTCGAGGTAGAAACCACCCAAGTCGTTAATACAGAAGTTGGTCAAGGCATTGGTCACGATATGGAAGTTCATATCTTCATAAGCTTGCTGAATGGTTTTTTGAACGTCAGCTGCACGTTGCAAGATGTATTGATCCAGTGCAATCAACTGATCAACAGGCAAGGCATCTGTAGCCGGCTGGAAACCATTCAGGTTCGCCAGTAAGAAACGCAAGGTGTTACGGATACGACGGTAACCATCTGATGCACGGCTAAAGATTTCTTTACCCGCCGTCATTTCATAACGGTAGTCCGCAGAAGCAATCCAGAAACGCAAACCATCCGCACCCATATCTTTAATGATGTCTTGCGGGGTGATCACGTTGCCAATCGATTTCGACATTTTGCGGCCTTTCTCATCGACCACGAAACCGTGAGTCAACAAACCTTTGTAAGGCGCGCGTTCGTTAATCGCAATTGAAGTCAACAATGAAGACTGGAACCAGCCACGGTGCTGGTCTGAACCTTCAAGATAAAGATCGGCTGGATCAGTCAGCTCTTCACGTTCACGTAGAACTGCATAATGAGTTGTACCTGAGTCGAACCAAACATCCAGGGTATCGCGTACTGCGTTGTACTGCTCAGCATCGGCACCGATAAATTCAGCCGCATCACGGTTGTACCAGCCATCAATACCTTCCTGCTCAATCAGTTTAGCAACTTCTTCAATCAGTTCAGGGGTACGTGGATGCAGTTCATTGGTGTCTTTGTGCACGAAGAATGGGATTGGCACACCCCAGGTACGTTGACGCGAGATACACCAGTCCGGACGGCCTTCAATCATCGCCTGAATACGGTTTTTACCCCAATCCGGCACGAAGCTAATGTCATTTTCAATCGCGTTCAAAGCGCCTTGACGTAAGCCTTTGGCATCCATGCTGATGAACCATTGCGGTGTAGCACGGAAGATAATTGGGGTTTTATGACGCCAGCAGTGTGGGTAGCTGTGCTTGATTGGGTGATGTGCCCAAAGTTTGCCCGCTTCACTTAAAGCTTCAATAATCTTTGGATTGGCTTTATAGATATGCTCACCGGCAAAAATAGGTGAAGTTGGCAGGTAAACACCGTTGCCGCCGACTGGATTGTCCACTTTCAGGTTGTACTGCAAGCCAACTTTATAATCGTCCACACCATGGCCAGGTGCGGTATGTACAGCACCAGTACCACTGGTCGCAATCACGTGTTCACCTAAAATAACTGGCACTTGGCGATCTGTAATTAAAGGATGTTGCAGCACCAGATTTTCAAGTTTACTACCTGCAAAATCAGCAATCACTTCAACGGTGGTAAAGCCGTAACGTTCAGTTGCAGATTCAACCAGGTCTTTAGCCAGGATAAAGTTTTGATCTGCTTTTTCTTCACCGCGAGCTTTGACCAACTGGTATTCAATTTCAGCGTGCAGGGCAACAGCCTGGTTGGCAGGCAGTGTCCAAGGGGTTGTAGTCCAGATCACGATATCGGTGCGATCAGTAACTTCAACACCTAAACGTGCAGACAGGTTTGCCAAATCAACTACCGTGAAACCGACATCAATCGCGTCTGATTTCTTATCTTCATATTCAACTTCAGCTTCAGCGAGTGATGAACCACAGTCCAGACACCAGTTCACTGGTTTCAGACCCGGTTCAATATGACCCGCTTTGGCAATGGCACCCAGTGAACGAACGATGTCCGCTTCCTGTTTGAAGTTCATGGTTAAATATGGATTGTCCCAATCACCAAACACGCCCATACGCACAAAGTCTTTTTTCTGTAATTCAACTTGCGTGTAGGCATATTCACGGCAGTGCTTACGGAAAGTTGCCGCATCCACTTTAACGCCGACTTTACCGACTTTTTCTTCGACTTTCAGTTCGATTGGCAGACCATGACAGTCCCAACCTGGCACATAAGGAGCATCAAAGCCATCCATGACGCGGCTTTTGATGATGATGTCTTTCAGCACTTTATTGACCGCATGACCTAAATGGATTTGACCATTGGCATAAGGAGGGCCATCATGAAGCACATATTTTTTCTTGCCAATACGCGACGCACGAATCTGCTGATAAATGTTGTCGGCATACCACTCTTCTAACCATTTTGCTTCACGTACTGCGAGATTTGCTTTCATTGCAAATTCAGTACCTGGGAGGTTTAGCGTGGCTTTATAATCCACTGCATTTTCAGGAGTTTGCTTATCGCTCATGCAAGTTGTCTTCCAATTTAATCAGTCTTAGGCTGACGCGTTTTACAATAAAAAATTTGGGATTTAAAAGGGAAAATGAGGTGTGTTTTGTCGAAACTCAAGTAGCTTCTCAACATCATCATCAATTCCCGCCTTCAATGCTTCAAGCGAAGGGTAGTCCTTTTCACCATGTAAATAGTTCAAGAATGTCACCCGCATTAACAGGCCATACAGATTAGCAGAAACATCAGGAAAATGTACTTCTAATCGCCATTCCGGATGGACTTGTTTGATGGCCGGTCGTGTTCCTACATGTCCTGCGCCAAACAGGGCAGTCGGTTCATAGCCTGCAATGCCTGGTTTTTCAGGATGGTCGGCTTTCACTTTATCTTTTAACGATTCGGTTTCACACACCACTTCTACGCCGTAAATGCCTTTTAAGCACGGTTTATGGCGGTTTAAGGCGACATTAATGGTAGGAAAATCGATGGTACGACCAATTTGATCGCCATATTGTACCCGACCGGTAATGCTATAAGGACGACCGAGTAATTTGGCAGCAAGAGCTAAATCGCCGGCTTGCAAGGTTTGGCGGATTCGGGTCGAGCTGACACGTTCGCCATTCAGTGCAACCGTTGTTAGGTTGGTAACCTGAAAACCATAGGCTTTTAAAAATTCACTATTGCCTTGACGGTTTTTGCCAAAGTGAAAGTCATCTCCCAATACCAGGCTGTGGGCATTCAATTTAAGTTTTAATAGTTCAGCAAAGGCTTCAGCATTTAAGCTACGGAAATAATTATCAAATTTTGCAACGGCAATGTAGTCGACACCGAGTTCGGTCAGATATTCCACTTTTTCACGCAGGGAAGTAATCCGTGGCGGAGCCTCATAACCTTTGAAGAATTCCAAAGGCTGTGGCTCAAAAATCATCACCAATGTTTTTAAATTTTCTGTGGCTGCCAGTTGTTTTAACTGGCTAATCATCGCCTGATGGCCCAAATGTACACCATCAAAATTACCAATGGTTACGGCAGTTTTTGGCAATTGAAAATTAGGCGCTAAAGCATTCAGGCGGAGCAGCTTCATGGGCGAATCAATAAATGAAAAATTATCAGGGCTATATATTGCCATAATCTTAGGCGTTCGTCTTGTTGTTGTGTTTTCATACAAAAAAATTATCCAAACTCTCCTAAAAAATAGCGAGATAGACAGATGCCAATGTACAGGGTGAATGGATTTGAGCCAGTTCTACGCCTGTTTAAAGCAAGATCAGGTCGATCAAGTAATCATGTGAATCGGGATGTATCACATGGGAAAGGCAGGATGCTACTCACAATGTTTAAGTTTGCACTCATGCATTAATTCTTTTCTAATGGGCACAATTTTCAATTTGCATGTAAATAAGGTGTTGTTATGTCTGATCTGGCTTTAATTATGGCATTGCCGAGTGAATCTAAAGGTTTATTTGAGCAGGCAGGCATCGAAGTCCATTACAGTGGTATCGGTAAAGTCAATGCAGCCTTTAAAGCCTTTGAAGTGATTCAAAAAACGGGTTGCACGACCTTATTGAACTTGGGTACTGCAGGAAGTTCACATTTTGATGCCCATGCACTGGTGGAGGTGAGCACCTTTGTACAGCGTGATATGGATGTATCTGCACTTGGTTTTGCCGTCGGAGTTACACCTATGGATGACGATCATCCTGCAGAAATTCATTTAGAACGCTTCTTCTATGATTTACCCCAAGGCATCTGTGGAACAGGGGACAGCTTTGAAACAGGCTTACCCAAAGTACCGTGTAATCTGGTTGATATGGAAGGCTATGCCATGGCCAAGGTCTGTAAAAAACTGGGGGTCAGATTTATTTCAGTGAAATATATTACCGATGGTGCCAATGACACGGCACATCTGGATTGGGAGGAAAATTTATTATTAGGTGCCCAGAAATTATCAAAATTATACCAAACGATAAAATAAAGCGCTTGGGAGTGGCAATTCGGCGACCATAGAAGGCTATGGTCGTAGGCCAAAATTGTCATGCACGACAATTCAAGTTTTATGGACGAGGAATTACACCATATAGCATCATGTGTACTGTATGTTGAATACAACGTTGTTGCATGCTGCGGTTACGTAAGGTTTTCCCTGTCACCATTTCCATTTGAGTGGCAAAATCTGCATAGTTTTGCGTTACTGCCCAAATATTTAAAATGAGCAGTTCAGGGTCGATTTCTTTAGAAATTTTACCTTGCTCCTGCCACATGCTAATCACTTTAGCCTTGCGCTTGACCAGTTTCTTTAAAGGACCTTTTAAAATTGGCAAAATATGCGGTGCACCTTGAATTACTTCCAAAGCAAACAGTCGTGATGCTTTCGGTTGCGTGCGCGAAACTTCAATTTTTTGCAATAAATAATTGGTGATGGCTTCTTCAGGCTCTAGCTCTGTTTCCAGCATTTGCAGTGGTGCAAGCCATTTTTGTAAAACAGTAGTTAGCACTTCTACATAGAGTGCTTCTTTATTTTCATAATAATAGAAAATATTCGATTTATGCATTTCGGCAATTTGGGCAATCTCGTCTAAGCTCGCCCCATTAAAACCGTAAAGGGAAAACACATCGAGCGCTGCACTCAGCAATTGATGTCTTTTTTGTGTACTCTTTTTTTGTTCCATTAGCAAATTTAAGAAATTAAAGTGGAAACACAAATTGTACGGCAAATCGTCAGATTTGTGCATAAGCAAAAGTTTTAATTTTATGAATAATGACGATTTATTTTGTAGATGAGCTATGAAATTGCGATAAATTCAATAAAAGTAAAAAGTTGAAGGAAAAAGATGGCTGTTTACTAGGCTCTGTATATTTTCAAGTGTTTCAATAAGATTAAAAATGAAAATATTTATGCCCGTCAGTGAGTGTAATAAGGCAGGAAAATCCATCATTAAATAAAATTAAAGAATCTATTAACCTTTGCTGTACATCATT